>SKOX01000041.1 GCA_007119835.1 Paracoccaceae bacterium | reverse complement strand
TGCGGCGTGTTCTGGTGGAGGATCTTCAGGTTCAGCTGGTTGGGCCACCAGTCGCGATTCGTCACGTGGACGCGCCCGCCCACAGGGCACTTGATGATGTCGCCGTCCATGATCCCTCCGTTCATTCCGTGGATGTGCTTGGATCTTCTTCCGGGCGACCCTCTAGCGCAGAGCCGGGCGCCCGTCACCAGCGAGTTGCACACCCGGGCGCGACCTGTTCCCGCCGCCGGCGGAGCGGGCGAACGGAACGAGGACGCCGCGCCCCCGAGCTCCCGCCCCGCCCAGGTCGGCGGCGCACCAGGAAGCCCCCGAGGTCGCGGCAGCGCGCAAAGTCGCAGTTGCCGCCGCAGCCGGGAGGCGTATCTTGACCGATGCTCGGCTGCGGGGAGGGGTGCGCCTGACGACAGCGTCCCGATCTGCAGCGCGTGTCGGGTTTCGTACAGAGGAACGGGATGGAAATGCCAAGAAAACTGCTCGCCGCGGGGGCGCTCGCCCTTCTCGCGGCAGGTCCGGCGGTCGCACAGGAAATCGACGAGGCCCTCGCGGCCGAGGGCGAACGCGTCTGGCGCCAGTGCCAGGCCTGCCACCAGATCGGCGAAGGCGCGCAGAACCGCGTCGGGCCGCATCTCAACGGCGTGATCGGCCGGCAGGCCGGCTCGCTCGAGGGCTTCCGCTACTCGAACGCCATGGTCGAGGCGGGCGAGGAGGGCCTCGTCTGGGACGAGCCGACGCTCGAAGACTACCTCGAGAACCCGCGCGCCAAGGTGCCCGGCACCTCGATGGCCTTCGCCGGCCTTCGCCAGGAACAACAGCGCGACGCCGTGGTTGAGTACATCAAGGCCAGCGGCGGGCTCGACAACGACGGCTGACGCGGCCGCGATCGCCAAGGCGATCGCTTGCCGCGTGCGGGCGGTCCTCCGCGGTCTCCCCGAGACAGCGGAGGACCACCGACATGCTCCCCAAGACGACGACGCTTACCGCCCTGGCGGCCCTGACCGCCGCGCCGTGATCGCGTATATCGCGGCGGCGGGCGGCCTCGCCGACCATCCGGACCGCGCCCGCTGACCCGTGGCCGCCGCGGTCAGGTCCGTGCCCGGGTCAGGGCGCGGAACCTCACCGCGAGGACGACGAAGGAGACGAGGCTCGCGGCGAGGATCCCCTGGTAGATGCCCGGAAGATCCTGCCCGAGCGGGAAGGCGAAGAACCACGCCGCCGGCACCATGACGAGCCAGTAGCTGCCGAAATGCAGCGCCGTCGGCACCCAGGTGTCGCCCAGGCCCCGGCAGGCGTTGTTCATCACCGTCTGTCCGCCGTCGAAGACCAGCGCCAGCACCATCCAGACGAAGACCGGCACCGCCGCCGCGATCACCGCCGGCTCGTCGGTGAAGATCCGCAGGAGCGGCACCGGCAGGCTCGCGAAGACGACGGCCGCCGTGCCCGTGCAGAGGATGGCGAGCCCGAGTCCCGTCCAGCCGGCGAGCGCGACCCCCCGGGCGTCGCCCCGCCCCCAGGCGTTGCCGACCCGCACCTGCGTCGCCCCGGCGAGGCCGTAGGCGACCATGAAGGTGAGCGCGAGGAACTGGAACAGCACCCCGTGCGCGGCAAGCGCGAGCCCGCCGATCAACCCGACGAGCAGCGTCATCGCCGTGAAGGCGCCCGCCTCCAGCAGATAGGCCGCCCCGGATGCGAGGCCGATCCGCGCCTGCTCGCCGCCGCCGGGGCCGGGGCCGTCGCCGGCCGTGGGGCCGCCGATGCCGTAGCCCGCCCGCCCCGGCAGCGCGAACCGGATGTAGAGCGCGAGCGCGCCTGCGAGCAGCGCGAAGGTCACCGCCGTCGAGATCGCCACGCCCACCGCGCCGAGCGCCGGGATCGGGCCCCAGCCGAAGACCAGGACGACGTTGAGCCCGAGATTGGCCGCGTTGGCGATGAGCACGGCGACGAAGCCCGTGAACGGCCGGTGCAGCGCCTCGAGGAAGGCCGCGGACACGTAGTAGGTGGCGAGCCCCGGCAGCGCGAGGCCGAGGATGGCGGTGACGCTGGCCGCACGCGCCGTCAGGTCCGGCTCCTGCCCCGTCAGGCGGAACAGGGCACCGCCGAACTGCAGCAGCACCGCCAGCACCAGCCCGAGCGCGAGGCCGAAGACGAGGCCCCGGCGCCAGACCCGGCCGGCGGCGCGGATCCGCCCTGCCCCCGTCTCCCGCGCGGTCAGGACCGGCACGCCGAGCAGCAGGCCGACGGTCACGGCGAGCATGCTGTCGTAGATCGTGTAGCCAAGCACGTAGGCTGCGAGCTCGCCGGCCTCCGCGCGCCCCAGCACGACGACGTCGACCGTGGTCATCAGCACCAGGCCGACCCGCGTGAGAATCATCGGCCAGGCGAGCACCACCGTGCGGCGGACGTGCGTCCGGAGGGTCGTCTCGGTTGATGGACTGAGCATGGCCGGCCCCGGCGAAGGATGCCGCCGCAGAGCTACGCGCCCGCGCCGCAGGAGGCAACGGCCGGCGGCTGGGGTCCGACGGAACGCCGGCAGCGCTCCGCCCTGCCTCCCGGCGCCGCCGGATTGCCGGCCGGCGCGCCGGGTCGCTCGATCCGCAGCCTGCCCCGCAGCCACTTTTCTGCATTCAGATCAGACAGTTGTCGCCTGCACCAAGGTGGACACTCTTGTGAAGCCAGCGCGCTCGTTGGCATCACCCTCTTGCTACATCAGCGGCTTGCGGCATTCCGAGGCCATAGCCCCGCATCTGGGGCCCGCTGCGGGCGGCCGGCTCACACACGGGCGAGCCGGCGCCTGCGGCCCTTTCCCGCCTGGCTCGGAGACCCTATAGCCTCACCCCATGTCCCTGAACCCGCCCGACCTGCGCCCCGACCGCGCCCGCCCCGAGCTCCCCGAGGCCGCCAGGCCCGGCCAGCCGCGCATCGGCATGGTCTCCCTCGGCTGCCCCAAGGCGCTGGTCGATTCCGAGCGCATCCTCACCCGCCTGCGCGCCGAGGGCTACGCGATCTCGCCGGACTACGCCGGCGCCGAGGCGGTGATCGTCAACACCTGCGGCTTCCTCGACTCGGCCAAGGCCGAGTCCCTCGAGGCGATCGGCGAGGCGCTTGCGGAAAACGGGAAGGTCATCGTCACCGGCTGCCTCGGCGCCGACGAAGCCTACATCCGCGGTACCCACCCTTCGGTCCTCGCCGTCACCGGCCCGCACCAGTACGAGGCGGTGCTCGACGCCGTCCACGCCGCCGTGCCGCCGCAGCCCGACCCGTTCGTCGACCTCCTGCCCGCCTCGGGCGTCCGCCTCACGCCGCGGCACTACGCCTACCTCAAGATCTCCGAGGGCTGTAACCACCGCTGCCGGTTCTGCATCATCCCTTCGATGCGCGGCCCGCTCGCCTCCCGCCCGGCCCACGCGGTGCTGCGAGAGGCCGAGAAGCTCGTCGAGGCCGGGGTGCGCGAGCTCCTCGTGATCTCCCAGGACACCTCCGCCTACGGCATCGACCGCCGCCACGACGTCCAACTCTGGAAGGGCGGCGAGGTCCGCTCGCACATCACCGACCTTGCCCGCGAACTCGGCCGCCTCGGCGCCTGGGTGCGGCTGCACTACGTCTACCCCTACCCGCACGTCCGCGACCTGATCCCGCTGATGGCCGACGGGCTCGTGCTGCCCTATCTCGACATCCCCTTCCAGCACGCCCACCCCGACGTGCTGAAGCGCATGGCCCGCCCGGCGGCGTCCGCGAAGACCCTCGACGAGATCGCCCGCTGGCGGAGCAT
>SKOX01000246.1 GCA_007119835.1 Paracoccaceae bacterium | reverse complement strand
TGGCCGCCATCGCCGCCCGCGACGGGCCGCTGGTCGTCTGGATCGGCGGCTGGACGCCGCGGGAGGGCGCGGCGATCGGCGTCGCGCTCGCCGCTGACGGCCTCGGCGCGGGCTTCGCCTGCCTGATCGCCCTCCTGATCCTCGCCGTGATCGTCTTCGCCCGGCTTTACTACGGCCCGACGCTCCGGGGCCTCTTCCAGGCCCTGCTGATGATCTTCCTCGGCGGAGCGACCGGCTACTGCCTGACCGGCGATCTCTTCAACCTCTACGTCTTCTTCGAGCTGATCGGCGTCACCGCCTTCGTGCTGACCGCCTTCCGCATGGAGGAGGACGCGCTTCAGGGCGCGATGACCTTCGCCGTGGTCAACAGCCTCGCCAGCGTCGTGCTGCTCGCCGGGATCGGCGTGCTCTACGCCGCGGCCGGCACGGTGAACCTCGCCGAGCTCGCCCGCGCCGTTCCGCACGCCGATCCCGGCGCGGTGCGCCTCGCCTTCGTCCTCGTCATCGTGGGCTTCCTCATCAAGTCGGCGGTCGTGCCCTTCCACTTCTGGCTGACCGACGCCTATGCCGGCGCCGCGGCACCGGTCTGCGTGCTCTTCGGCGGCGCCTCGGTCAGCCTCGGCATCTTCGGCGCGGCGCGGCTGCTCTGGACCGCCTTCGGCCTCGAGGCGCTGCCGCCCGGACTGGTGCCGGCCCTCTTCTGGCCGCTCGGCCTCGCCACCGCGCTCTATGCCGGGCTGATGGCGCTGGTGGAGCCGAACCTGAAGCGCGTGCTCGCGCTCACCACCGTCGCCCATGTCGGCGTGCTGCTCGCCGCCCTCGGCGCCCTGTCGGCCGAGGCGCTTGCGGGCGCGGCCGCCTATCTCGCGGGCCACGCCCTCGCCAAGGCCGGGCTCTTCATGGCCGCGGGGCTCGTCATCCTGCGAACGGGCTCGGCCGCAATCGACCCGCCGCGGCGGAATGCCGGCCTGCTCGGCCCTGTCCTCCTCGTGGCGGGGGGCCTGATGATCGCCGACATGCCGGGGAGCGCGATCAGCGCCGGCAAGGCGGGCATCACCGGCGCTCTCGGCGGGGTGTGGGGCGGCGCGCTCGTCCACGGTCTCACGCTCGCCTCGGTGCTCGCCGGCGCCGCGATCGTGCTGGCCGCCCTGCGCCTCGCCTTCCCCGGCCCCACGCCCGACGCGCCGTTGCCGCCGGACGGGCGCGACAAGACGACGCACCAGGCAATCGCCGGCCTGGGCGCGGTGCTGATGGCCGCGGGGATCGCCGCCGCCCATCCCGGGTTCCTCGGCGAGGTCGGGCGCGCCGCGGCGCACTTCGCGCGCACCGCCGACGTCGCCGCCACAACCCTCGACGGCGCCCCTTTCCCACCGTCACCGGTCGTGCCGCCGCCCGCGCGATCCGGCCTCTCCGATCTTGCCCCGCCTGCGGCCGCGCTTGCCCTCGCAGCCCTTCTGGCATGGCTCGACCTGCTCGCAAGGCCCTTGCGCAGGCCCGTCGAAGCGGTCCTGGGGCTCGCCTGCCGCCTGCACCGCCTGCACACCGGCAACGTCGGCGACTACGTCGCCTGGGCGGTCGCGGGCCTCTGCGCCTTCGGCCTGGCCACGGCCGCCCTGGGAAGCACCGGATGATACGCGCACCGCACGCCCGGAGGGGCGCGAGGCGGCGGCCGGAATCCGCCGATTGCGTGGCCTGTTCTCCACGAACGCCACACCCGGGCGTCAACTTGACTCAACACTCTTCACCTCCGGGGCCGCTGCAGTGTAGGTTTCTCGCGGGGGACCGTGGAACAAGCCGTGGAGAAGGTGGTTTCCGGCTAGGCGCGTTTTGTCGGGCCCTCAGACATATCCGCTTCGGCGGCCCTGCCCCACGGAGGATCCATGGCGATTGCTGGTGACATGCATTATCGCGCGTACAAGCCTGCGCCCTTCGCGAAATCCGAGGTCGACAAGGTCGAGGTCCTGTTCGGCGGCCTGCACTGGCGCGCCGAGGCGCTGATCGCCGCCGTCCTGCAGAATCTCGGCTACAAGGCGCGGGCGCTGCCGGTCGCGACCAAGGACGACCTCTTCACCGGCAAGGAGCTCGCCGACATCGGCCAGTGCTGCCCGACGAGCTTCACCACCGGCAACCTCGCCAACTTTCTCAAGGGCGAGGTCGAGAAGTCCGGGGCCGAGGCCGTGCGCGACGGCTACGTCTACGTCACGGCCGGCGCCTGCGGCGCCTGCCGCTTCGGCCAGTACCACCAGAGCTACGAGCTCGCGCTGAAGAATATCGGCCTCGACGCCTTCCGCATGTTCCTGCTCGACCAGGAGAAGCCCGACCAGGGCGCCGTCGAGGGCGGCGGCTTCGAGGTGTCGATGCCGATGACGCTCGGCCTCGTCTGGGCGATCCTCGTCGCCGACGTGATCCAGAGCATCGAGTACCGCACCCGGCCCTATGAGGTCGAAAAGGGCGCCACCGACCGCGCCGTGCGCGAGAGCATCGCCTATCTCGAGGAAGTGTTCCGCAACCGGCCGAAGCGCGGCAAGAAGTGGAGCAACCTCGCCTGGCACTTCTCGACCAACTACTTCGTCAACGCGCTGAAGGAGTGCTTCAAGAAGTTCGAGGCGATCGAGGTCGACCGCCTGCAGCCGAAGCCGGTCGTCAAGATCACCGGCGAGTTCTACCTGCAGACCGTCGAGGGCGACCCGAACTACAACATTCACTCCTGGCTGGAATCCGAGGGTGCCGAGGTCATCCCCGCCCCGGTGGCGGTATGGCTCGACTACCTGATCCGCTTCCAGATCCAGGCGCTCGAGGACTATGTCGGCATCGACAAGTCGGCCAAGCGCAAGGTCGCCGCGCTGAAGGGCGTGCAGAAGGTCTACCGCTGGAACTACGACCGCCTGCGGAAGGCGCTGGGCGGCATCCCCCACGACATGCCCGACCAGTGGGAGATCCGCCGCCTCGCCGCGCCCTACTTCCACCACCAGCTCTCAGGCGGCGAGGGCGACATGCTGATCGGCAAGGCGATCTACTATCACACCCATCGCAAGGCCCACATGATCTGCGAGCTCTCGCCCTACGGATGCATGCCCAACACCATGAGCATCGGCGCGATGGCCGGCGCCATCGGCAAGCATCCCGACCTGCTCTACGCCCCGATCGAGGTGAAGGGCGACGCCGAGATCCACGCCCTCTCGCGCTGCCAGATGATCCTGACCGAGGCGAAGAAACGCGCGATCCGCGAATACGTCCAGGCGATGGAGGTCTCCGGCCTCGACCCCGAGACCGCGAAGCCCCTTCTCGACAAGCGGCCCGAGATCGCCCGCGCGGGCTTCGCGATGCCGCATCACGGCGCGGCCGGCATGGCCGCGAACACGCTCCTGCACCTCGCAGGCAAGTCCATCCAGACCCCCGCCGAGACCGCGGAGAAGGAGCAGGCCGCCGCATGAAGATCGTAGGCATGGACGTCGGCTCGACCACGGTGAAGGCCACCGCTGTCGAGGGCGACACGGTTCTCTGGCGCGACTACCAGCGCCACAACACCAAGCAGGCCGAGAAGGTCATCGAGTTCCTCGGCCGCATGGAGGCCGAGATCGGCCTCGTGCCCGGCCGCGACCTCGTGTTCTTCACCGGCTCGGGCGCCGGGCTGATCGCGCCCATGGTCGGCGGAAAGGTCATCCAGGAGGTCGTCGCCGTCGCCGCCTCGGTCGAGAAGCTGCACCCCGACGTGCACTTCGTCTCCGAGATCGGCGGCGAGGACATGAAGACGATCTTCTTCAAGCCCTCCGCCG
>SKOX01000504.1 GCA_007119835.1 Paracoccaceae bacterium | reverse complement strand
GCGGCGAAGGCGCGGGTGGTGATCGGCGAGGAGCTCGGGCTGACCGACCGGGAGAAGTTCGAGTTCGCCTGGATCGTCGATTTCCCGATGTTCGAGCGCGATCCCGACACGGGCGCCCTGGACTTCAGCCACAATCCCTTCTCGATGCCGCAGGGCGGGCTCGAGGCGCTGGAGACCCAGGAGCCGCTCGATGTTCTGGGATATCAATACGATATCGTCTGCAACGGGGTGGAGCTGTCGTCGGGTGCGGTGCGGAACCACAAGCCGGAGGTGCTTTACAGGGCGTTCGGGATCACGGGGAAGGGGCGGGAGTATGTCGATGCCCATTTTGGTGGGATGATCTCGGCCTTCCGGTATGGGGCGCCGCCGCACGCCGGGATCGCGCCGGGGATCGACCGGATGGTCATGCTGCTGGCCGACGCCGAAAACATCCGCGAAGTCATCATGTTCCCGATGAACCAGCGCGCCGAGGACCTGATGATGGGGGCGCCGTCCGAGCCGTCGGCGGAGCAGCTCCGGGAGCTCGGGCTGCGGTCGATCCCCAAGGGTTAACGGCGTTTTCCCGGTCTGGAAAGCGTCTGGATTCGGTCGGGTTCCTGTATGGATACGGTATGCCAAGCAGTCCTGTCGGAATTGATCGTTAACAGCGACCCGCCGCGGGAGGGTGCGCCCGGCCGCGGCGCCCGTGGCATGGCCGGGGACCTGCCGTCGCGCCGCGGCGGCGTGGTCCTTGGCAAGGCTCGGGGGGCTTGCTAAGCGAGCGCCCGAGGTCGGGCGTGTGGGATGCGGGCCGCCCGAGGTCGGGCGTGTGGGAGGCGGACGCGCGATGGCGCGAGGCAAGAGCGCGGAGGCGGAGCGCGAGAAGTCGAGGACGATCCGGCCGCTGAGGCGGCTCGCGCCGTTCCTTGCGCCCTATCGTCTGCTGCTCGCTGCGGCGCTGGTCGCCCTGGTGGTCACCGCCATGCTCGCATTGGCGCTGCCGCTCGCGGTCCGGCGGGTCGTCGACGGGTTCTTCGTCGAGGACCTGCGGATGATGGACGTCTACTTCGCAGGGGCCATCGGCATCGCGGCGCTGCTGGCGCTCGGCACGGCGCTGAGGTTCTATCTCGTCACGCTGCTCGGCGAGCGGGTGATCGCCGACATCCGGCGGGCGATCTACGACAAGGTGATCGGCCTGTCGCCGGCGTTCTACGAGCGGCTGATGACCGGCGAGGTGCTGTCGCGGCTGACCACCGACACGACGCTGCTCCTGTCGGTCGTGGGCTCGAGCGTCTCGATCGCGCTGCGCAACATCCTCACCTTCGTTGGCGGGCTGATCCTGCTCTTCGTCACGAGCCCCAAGCTGACGGCGCTGGTGCTGGTCGGCGTGCCGGTGGTCGTCGTGCCGATCCTGACGCTCGGCCGGCGCCTCAGGGCGCTGAGCCGGGAGAGCCAGGACAGGATCGCCGAGAGCAGCGCCCAGGCCTCCGAGACGCTGCTCGCTGCGCAGGCGGTGCAGGCCTACACCCACGAGGTGACCAGCCGGGCGACCTTCGGCAGCCTGACCGAGCGGGCGTTCGACGCGGCGCGCCGGCGCATCTGGATCCGGTCGCTGATGACCGGGATCGTGATCTTCCTGGTCTTCACCTCGATCGTCGGCGTGCTCTGGATCGGGGCGCGGGACGTGCGGGCGGGGGTGATGACGCCGGGCGAGCTCGTCCAGTTCGTGATCTACGCGGTGCTGGTGGCAGGCTCGGTGGCGGCGCTCTCGGAGATCTGGGGCGAGCTGCAGCGGGCGGCGGGCGCGACCGAGCGCATGGTCGAGCTGATCGACGCCGAGGACGCGATCCGCGATCCCGAGCGCCCGGTGCCGGCGCCGGCGCGGGCGCGCGGCGAGATCGGCTTCGAGGGCGTGACCTTCCGCTACCCGGCACGGCCGGACGTCGCGGCGCTGACCGGCCTCGACCTGCATGTGCGGCCCGGCGAGACGGTGGCGCTGGTCGGGCCGTCGGGCGCGGGCAAGACCACGACGTTCCAGCTGCTCATGCGGTTCTTCGATCCCGACGAGGGGCGGGTGACCCTCGACGGCATCGACCTGCGCGCGATGCGGCGCGAGGACTTCCGCCGGCAGATCGCGCTGGTGCCGCAGGAGCCCGTGGTCTTCGCGGCCTCGGCGGCGGAGAACATCCGCTTCGGGCGGCCGGAGGCCGGCATGGACGAGGTCGTGGCGGCCGCCGAGGCGGCGGCGGCGCACGACTTCATCAGCCGGCTGCCCGACGGCTACGACACCTGGCTCGGCGAGCGCGGGGTGATGCTGTCGGGCGGGCAGAAGCAGCGGATCGCGATCGCCCGCGCGATCCTGCGCGACGCGCCGATCCTCTTGCTCGACGAGGCGACGAGCGCGCTCGACGCCGAGAGCGAGCGGGCGGTGCAGGTCGCGGTCGAGCGGCTCGCCGAGGGGCGCACGATGCTGGTGATCGCGCACAGGCTCGCCACCGTGAAGAAGGCCGACCGGATCGTCGTCTTCCAGAACGGGCGGATCGTGGCCGAGGGCACCCACGGCGCGCTGGTGCGCGAGGACGGCCTCTACGCCCGGCTGGCGCGGCTCCAGTTCACCGACGGCGCGGCCTGAGGCCGGCGCCCGCGCCTGCGTCGGCGTCTCCCGCGACGCGGGAGCCGAAGCCGGAGCCGGAGCCGGAGCGCGGGCGCAACATTCCGCAACATTCGCCGCGTCTTGCGGGCCGTTGCGGCCACGGCGGCGGTTTCGCTTGTGCGCGCGGGGCGCACGGGCCAGTGTGCTCCCGAACTGGAGGGAAACGCCGGGAGAGACGATGATCGAGATCGCAACGCTCGCCGACAAGCAGGCGGTCGAGGACGTCCCGGTTTCCGAGCGGTGGACGGCGCGGACGCTCTACGAGCAGCTGTGCGAGACCGCCGCGGCCCATGCCGGCCAGCCGGCGGTCAGCTTCCAGCTGCAGGCAGCGGCGAACGAGAAGGCGGTCACGCTCACCTGGAGCGCGTTCCGGGCGGAGGTGACCCAGGCGGCGAACCTGCTGCGCCGGCTCGGCGTCGGCGACGGCGACACGGTGGCCTACGTCCTGCCGAACTGCATCGAGGCCGCCGCGACGCTCGTCGCCGGGGCCACGGCGGGGCGGGTCGCGCCGATCAACCCGCTGCTCGCGCCTGAGATCGTCGCCGACCTGCTGCGCGAGACCGGCGCGCGGGTGGTGGTGACGCTCGCGCCCTTCCCGAAGACGGATCTCTCGGAGAAGGTCGCGCAGGCGGTGAAGCTCGCCGGCACCGTCGCCCATGTCGTCGAGGTCGACCTCGCGCGCTATGTCGGCGGGGCGGCCCGCTGGCTGATCCCGGTGCTGCGGCCGAAGCGCGAGACGACGCACGGCGCTAAGATCCACGACTGGGGCCGGTCGGTCGGGCGCGAGGACGCGGGGCGGCTGAGCTTCGCCGAGGGCTCGCCCGAGCGGTTCGTCGCCTGCTTCCACACCGGTGGCACAACCGGCCTGCCCAAGATCGCGCAGCACCGGGCCGAGGGCATCCTCTACAACGGCTTCCTCGGCCGGCTCTACATGTTCACCGAAGCCGACGTGCTGATGTGTCCGCTGCCGATGTTCCACGTCTTCGCGGCCTATCCGGTGTTCATGTCCTGCCTCACCACGGGGGCGCATTTCGTAATGGTGACGCCGCAGGGCTACCGCGGCGCGGGGGTGTTCAAGAACTTCTGGAAGCTCGTCGAGCGCTGGCGGGTGACGTTCATCATCATGGTGCCGACGGCGGCGTCGATGCTGATGCAGCGCACCG
>SKOX01000364.1 GCA_007119835.1 Paracoccaceae bacterium | reverse complement strand
TGCGCGGGTGCCCTACGGTTTTATCCGTCCGGCGGACGGCGAGGGGCCGGTCTGGCATGTCGGCGACCAGGTGGCGGTGACGCCGTCCTTCACCGGCGACGGCCTCGCGATGGCGCTCGAGAGCGGCATCGCGGCGGCCGAGGCCATCATCGCCGGCCGGCCACGCCATGCCTTCGAGGCGGGCTTCGCCGCGCGCGCGGGCCGGCAGATGCGGCCTGCGATGCGCCTGCAGGCGGCGGTGGATCGTCCGCGCCTGCACCGGCCGGCGATGGCGGCAGCCCGGTTCGCGCCGGGCATCCTCTCGGCGCTGGCCCGCCGGACGCGCCTGCCGGCCGCGTCCTGAGCCGGGCGAGGAACCCGGCGGCGGGCGATTCGTTCTCCCGTGCGCGGTCTGGCGCGGCACGCCGGACGGGCGGGAGGAGAAGCAGCGGATGTCCTTGCGAGAGGCGGTTCTCGATCTGTCGCGGCAGGCGGCGCGGGGGCCTTTGTCGCCTTGGCTCGACGAGCGGCTCGACGCGCAGATCGCGTCGGGCGTTTTCCTGCCCGAGGCGGCGCTGGAGCAGGTCGCGGAGCGGCTGACGGGCGAGCTCTCCGACTACCGCGCGCAGGCCGGCGTCGGCACGGCGGTGCTCGGCATGTCGGGCGGCGTCGACAGCGCGCTGACGGCGGCCCTCCTGAAGCGCGCGGGGTGGCGGGTCGTCGGGCTGACGCTGCCGATCGAGCAGAACCCCGACGAGACCGAGCGCGGCTTCGAGGCCTGCGAGGCGCTGGGGCTCGAGCATCTGCATCTCGACCTGACGGCGCAGTACCGGGAGATGGTCGCGGGCCTGGGCGCACTCGATCCGGCGGTGGCCGAGGGCGACGCGGAGGGGCACCGGACGCGGCGGGGCAACGTCCGGGCGCGGCTGCGGATGATCACGCTCTACGACCAGGCGCATCGCCTCGGCGGGCTGGTGACCAGCACGGACAACTTCTCGGAGCTGGCGGCCGGGTTCTGGACCCTGCATGGCGACGTCGGCGACCTCGCGCCGGTGCAGTCGCTGCTGAAGTCGTGGGAGGTGCCGTGGATGGCGCGGCACCTCGGCGTGCCCGAGCGGATCTGGCGGGCGAAGCCGACCGACGGCCTCGGCATCGGTGCCGGCGACGAGGCGCAGATCGGCGCGACTTACCTCGAGTTCGACATCCTCGTGGCCGCGATCATCGAGGCGCTGATGCGCGAGCCGGCCCTCGACGAGAGCGATCTGGCCGACGCGCTCGCGATCGGAAGCGACGACCACGCGCGGGCCGCGCTCAGGAACACGCTGCAGAGGCTGCGCGGCACCTGGTACAAGCGGGTGAGCCCGATCCAGCTCGACCATCCGCTGGTCGAGCGGTTCTCGGTGCTCGACGTTCTCGACGCGCGGCTGTTCCGGCCGGCGGTCCTGCGGGCCGACCAGGCGCTGTCGCAGTTCGGCGGCGAGCTGCCGCTCCTCGCGCATCGGCTGCTGGGCGTGGCCGCGGCGCGGGGCATCAAGATCGCGACCGCCGAATCCTGCACGGCAGGCCTGGTCGCGGCATGCCTGGCGGCCGCGCCGGGCAGTTCGCGGACGCTGGAGGGCAGCTTCGTGTCCTATTGCGCGTCGATGAAGAGCGGGGTGCTCGGCGTCGACGAGGACCTGCTTGCGCGCGAGACGGCCTACCATCCGGACGTCGCCCGGGCGATGGCCGAGGGGGCGCTCGCCCGGGCGCCGGCGGCCGGGCTTGCCCTGTCGGTCACGGGCGTCGCGGGGCCCGCGCCGGATGAAGGCAGGCCGCCCGGCCTCGTCTATGTCGGCGCCGCGCTCCGTGGCGGCACGGTCGAGGTCGAGGAGCATCGCTTCGAGGGCCGGCCGCGGGATGTCCTGGCCGCCGCCGTGGCGGCCGCGCTGAGCCTGGGGCTCCGGGTGGTCGAGGGCTAGAGGCCGTCCGTCGTCCTGCGGGCGGGTGCGAGCGGCCGGCGCGGGCGTGGCTTCAGGCGGCGCGGACGAGGCGGGCGACGATGCGCCGGACGACGGGCGCGACGATGAGCACGGCGGGGAAGGCGACGAGCCAGGAGGCGAGCCAGCTCGTCATCCACTGGCCGAGGAAGTCGGGCGCGAGGCCGGTGACCCGCACCGTCGCGATGCCCGAGACCAGCAGCGACATCAGCCCCGACAGCAGGAGCCCGAAGACGATCGGCTCGAAGCGTTTCGGGATCATCGGCCGGTCAGCCCGCGCATGCGGCGCGGATGGCGTCCATGTTGCGGCCGTAGGCGCCCGGGCCGTCGCGGAACACCGCCGAGCCCGCGACGAGGGCGTCGGCGCCGGCTTCGCGGCAGAGCGGCGCCGTCTTCGGCGTCACGCCGCCGTCGACCTCGAGCCAGACGGGTCGGTCGCCGATGCGTTCGCGCAGGGCGCGGATCTTGGGCAGCTGCGAGGTGAGGAAGGACTGGCCGCCGAAGCCGGGGTTGACCGTCATCACCAGGATCAGGTCGACGCGGTCGAGCACGTAGTCGACCGCCTCGGGCGGGGTGGAGGGCGTGAGGGAGACGCCGGCCTTGCATCCGAGGTCGCGGATCCGGGCGAGCGAGCGGTCGAGATGCGGGCTCGCCTCGGCGTGGACGGTGACGATGTCGGCGCCCGCCTCGACGAAGGCCTCGAGATAGGGGTCGGCGGGCGCGATCATCAGGTGGACGTCCATGACGGTGCGGACGTGCGGGCGGATCGCCTTCACGACGAGCGGGCCGATGGTGAGGTTCGGCACGAAATGGCCGTCCATCACGTCGACATGCACCCAGTCGGCGCCGGCGTCCTCGATGGCGCGCACCTCCTCGCCGAGGCGGGCGAAGTCGGCCGACAGGATCGACGGCGCGATCTTGAGGTCGCGGGAGAAGGTCGGGCCCTCCACCGGTCCGCTCACCCCGAGCGCGCCAGCCGGCGCATCAGCGACGAGGTGTCCCAGCGGCCGCCGCCGAGCTTCTGGATGTCCTTGTAGAACTGGTCGACCAGGGCTGTGACCGGCAGGCTGGCGCCGTTCTGGTTGGCGGTGGAAAGGCAGATGCCGAGGTCCTTGCGCATCCAGTCGACGGCGAAGCCGAAGTCGTACTGGTCGGCGAGCATGGTCTTGCCGCGGTTCTCCATCTGCCACGAGCCGGCGGCGCCCTTGGAGATCACCTCGAGCACGGCCTCGCCGTCGAGGCCGGCCTTCTGGGCGAAGTGCATGCCCTCCGACAGGCCCTGCAGCAGGCCGGCGATGCAGATCTGGTTGACCATCTTGGTCAGCTGGCCCGCGCCGGCGGGGCCGAGCAGGCGGCTTGCCTTGGCGAAGGCCATGATGACGGGCTCGGCGCGGGCGTAAGCCGCTTCCTTGCCGCCGCACATCACCGTGAGCTGGCCGTTCTCGGCGCCGGCCTGGCCGCCGGAGACCGGCGCGTCGATGAAGTGGGCGCCGTGCTCGCGCGCCGCGGCGAAAAGCTCCTGGGCGACGGCGGCCGAGGCGGTGGTGTTGTCGACGAAGACCGCGTCGCGGCCGAGGGTGGAGAAGGCGCCGTCGGGGCCGGTGGTGACCATGCGCAGGTCGTCGTCGTTGCCGACGCAGGCGAAGACGAACTCGGCGCCGTCGGCGGCGGCGGCGGGGGTGGGCGCTGACTTGCCGCCGTGCTTCGCGACCCAGGCCTCGGCCTTGGCCGGGGTGCGGTTGTAGACGGTTACCTCGTGGCCCTTGGCGGCGAGATGGCCGGCCATGGGAAAGCCCATCACCCCGAGCCCGATAAACGCCGTCCTTGCCATGGCTTCCTCCGGTCC
>SKOX01000127.1 GCA_007119835.1 Paracoccaceae bacterium | reverse complement strand
GCGGCGAGTTCAGCCCTGGATGAGGGCGAACGCGACCGCGAGGGCGAGGATCGCCGCGATGAGGCAGGCGGCCGTGATCCGGGCAACGGTCGGTCGCATTCCTGGCCTCCCTCAGACGAGCTCGAAGAGCTCGGACTCGATCCGGCTCGGCGCGAGGCCGAGTTCGACCAGCACGCCCTGCGCGGCGGCGGTGAGCGGCGGCGGCCCGCAGAGAAACGCCACGAGACCGCGCCGGTCCTCGGGCAGGTGGCGCTCGAGGATCTCGCCGTCGAGAAGTCCCGCCTCGCCCGTCCAGTCCTCGGGCGGCTCCTCGAGGACGTGGACGATGTGCAGGTCCATGCGCTGCGAAAGCGCCTCGAGATCCTCGCGGTAGGCGACCGCGTCCCAGGTCGGGTTGCAGTAGAAGAGCGTCGCCCGACGCCGATCGCCGCGCGCGGCCATCGCCCGAAGGTTGGCGACGATCGGCGTGATGCCGATGCCGCCCGCCACGAAGACGAAGCCCGGCGCATCGGGGAACCGGTCGATGGTGAAGACGCCGTAGGGGCCGTCGAGATAGGCAATCTCGCCCGGGCGCGCGTCGCGGGCCATCGCGGTGAAGTCGCCCTGGGGCTTGATGCCGAAGGCGAGGCGCGGTCCCTCCTCGGGCGGCGTCGCCATGGAGAACGGGTGCTCGCGCAGCGCGAAGGGCGAGGCGCGCAGGGTGAGCCAGGCGAACTGGCCGGGCCGCCAGAGATGGCCGAAGCCGTCGTGGCCCTCGGGCTCGAGCACGAGCGAGTAGGCGCCGCCCCGCTCGGGCCGGTTCTCGACGATGCGCCAGGGCTGGCGAAGCTGCTGGACCGGCTTGCCGATCCGCGTCCAGGCGATGAGCCCGAGGAAGGAGAGCGTGATGGCGAGCCACAGCGTCTGCTTCAGGGCCGTGTCGGTGTAGTAGCCGACCCCGCCGATATGCCCGACCGCGGCGATGAAGCCGATCACGGCGAGGCCGGCATGGATGTACCGCCAGAGCCCGTATTCGAGCCTGAGCCGCTTGCGGAATTCCGAGGTGACGACGACGATCGCGAAACAGCCCAGCGCGACCCGGCCGAGGGTGATCTCCCACGGCGCCACCCGCGGGTCGATCGGGCCCACCGTCTCGCGGAAGCCGACGAACAGGATGACCCAGTGGCCGAGCACGATCGCGAGCGCCGCGATCGCGAGGATCCGGTGGAAGTCGTAGAGCACGTCGATGCCGAAGGGATGCGTCGCCCGCCGGAAGCGCGCAGTCAGCGCGAACTGCGCGGCGAACATCGCCATGGCGGCGAAGCCGAGGCCCATGGAGAGCTCGAACCAGAAGCCGCGGCCCGGCGCGCGCTCGCCCGCGAAAAGCAGGACGAGCATGGGCAGCAGGATCAGGCCGAAGTACAGGATCGCCCAGAAGGCGGCGCGTGCGGTCATGGTTCTCCGGCAGCCGTTCGCCTGAGAACCACCGGGGGCGGCGCGTGGTTCCCTTCCGTGGCGTCGCACCTTCCCGGCGTGGCCACGGGCCCTGGACGAGAGGCCGGTTGACAAGGCGCTCTCCCCCGACCGGCGGAGGGCGGCGCACGGGAAGATACGCTTTCCGCCGCCGGGACCGGCGGCCGATCTTGCTCCGATCTTGCACCGTATCGCGGGCCCCTCTCCCGGCCTTGAGCAGATACGGGGGTGGAACCTGATCGTGCTGCTCACGTTCCCCGACACGACGGGTGCTTTGACCCGCGCCTGAGATCGTCGGCAGGGAAGGAAATATATCATGCAGGACCGAATGACGCCCGCACTTGTACTTTCCACCGCAGCGCTGGTGCTGGCGGCAACCAGCGTGCCGCTTCCCGCCTCGGCGGAAGCCCCGGACGAGCCGGAGGCCGCCGCGGGGGCTGCGGCGGACGACGCAACGCCGATGGATCATGCCGACCAGAGCGGGATGGAGACGCCGGCCGCGTTCCGCTTCCCCGGCCACATGGCCTCGGTCTGGACCAGGGGCGACGTCGAGGAGATCCACCAGGACACGCCGGTGACCATGCCGCTGATGATCCATCCCGAGACGTTCTTCGAGGAGGGCGTCTACGTCTGGGACGCCTGGCCGATCCGCAACCCCGACGGCTCGGTCGCCGAGATCGACGGCTGGGTGGTGGAGGTCGGCCTCAGCGCCGAATGGGACGAGGTCGACGAGACCGGCTGGGAGTTCTTCACCCTCTCGACCTGGCGCTACTGGTACACCCGCGACGGCGAGTGGCGGCCGGGCGGCGTGATCTTCGAGCGCGAGGAGGCGCTCGGCTCGCGGCAGTGGGCCGGCTCGACCTTCTACGACCCGGAGACGCAGGAAGTGACCTTCTACTACACCGCCGTCGGCCGGCCGGACGCCGAGGGCATCGACGAGGACATGCCCGACCGCGCCATCTCGATCCACAACGAGGCCGCCGGACGCCCGCTGACCGAGCAGCGCCTCGCCATGGTCACGGCCTCGGTCTCGGCCTCCGACGAGGGCATCGCCTTCGGCGACTTCGGCGAGCACGAGATCATCGCCGAGGCGGACGGCCGGTACTACGACACCATCGAGACCTACCTCGCCTCCGAGGCCGTCTACGGCTTCCGCGATCCGGAATACATGGTCGATCCCCACACCGGGCAAGAGCATATCCTGTTCACTGCCAACGCGGCCGGCGTCGCCGGGCCCTACAACGGCGTGGTCGGCCTGGTGACGAAGAACGACGACGGCGCGTGGGAGCTGGAGCCGCCGATCATCGTCTCCATGGGCGTGAACTCGCAGCTCGAGCGGCCGCACGTCGTCTACCGCGAGGACGGCGCCTACCTGTTCTTCTCCACCCACGACTTCACCTTCGCCCCCGAATTGCACGGACCGCGCGGCCTCTACGGCTTCTACTCGCCGACCGGCAGCCTCAAGGGCCGGTGGGTGCCGCTCAACGAGCACGGCCTCGTCGCGGCCAACCCGCCGGACGCGGAGGCGCAGACCTACTCCTACCTCGTGCTGCCGGACGGGCTGGTGATGAGCTACCTCAACCACACCTACGGCTTCGACATGGACCCCGAGCACGACGCGCGCGAGATGTTCGGCGGCCCGGGCCCGATGTTCCGGATCGGCATGGACGGTCCCATGGCGACGGTAGTCGAGGCAGAGAGTGGGCGATAGCGGCCGCGGGCTGCTGCGCGCCGCAGCACTCCTCGCGCCGCTCCTCGCCGCGCCGCCGGTCGCCGCAGACACCTGGCGGCCGGACACCGGCGAGATCGCCCTCGGCGACCACAGGCTGGTCGTCCACGCGCCCTACCGGCCGCTCCTGCCGGTGGCGGGCGCCGACGGGGCGCTGCGCTTCGACGGCAGCACCACCTGGGCGGAGACCGAGGCTCCGATGGAGCTTGCCGTGGCCGACGGCATCGTCGTCGAGGCATGGGTCGCGCTCGCCTCGCCGCCGGTGGAGCCGGCGGCGATCCTCCACCTCGACGGCGGCGACGCGGCCGAGCTGCGCCTCGCCGTCGACCCCTGGCTGCAGCCGGAATTCCGCCTCGGCCCGCTGCGGGCCGCGACCTTCGACCCACTGCCGCTCGGGGAGTGGGTCCACCTCGCCGCGACCTTCGACGGGACGACGGCGCGGCTTTACGTCGACGGCGATCTCGCGGGCGAGCATGCGGGCGCTGCGCCCGAGACGCTGGCGGGGATCCTCGCGGTCGGTCAGACCCGGGACGGCGGCCAGCGCTACGACGTCCACCGGCTCGGCGTCTGGAACGGCGCGATCGGGCCGCTCGCCCTGCGGCCCGGGACGAGCGAGGCGCCGGAGCCGG
>SKOX01000137.1 GCA_007119835.1 Paracoccaceae bacterium | reverse complement strand
TCGGCCAGCGCGGCGCCCTCGTCGTCCAGAACGTCGCCAATCATCACCTTCGCGCCGCCCTCCGCCAGAAGCTTGGCCGTCGCGCCGCCAATGCCCCTCGCGCCACCGGTTATCAGGATTGCGAGATCCTCAACCTTCATGCTCTTCTCCCTGTGCCGATTACCTCGATCGTGCCCGCTTCGGCGCGAAATCGCTCCCGGCGAACACGTCGCCGCGAAAGGAGCCCATCAACGACATTCTCGAACTCCGCAGTGTCGGCTGAGCGTCTGCACGCGCAGCGGGGAATTCGATCGTGACCGGCCGCTCTCCGTCCGACACCTTGCTGCGATGGAGTCGCCGGCGCATGCGACACAGTTGACTGGGCTCGACATCTGCGGCCAACCCGATCTCGCCGCGTATGCCGGTGCTACTCTCGTCATTGGCAAGCAGCCATACAGCGTTCAACCCGCTATTTTGATGCGATGCGCCAGCAAGACCAGCCCCGCCAGGCCGAGCGCTGAGCCGAAAAGTATCATCGTCCCGGTCAGATCTTCCATCAACTCGGGCCTCAGCGCCAGCGCCCCGGCCAGTGCCACCATGACGGCGCCGCCCAGAAGCTTGAGCGCGCGGCCATGCTGCTCGCCCATCCGGCCCAGGCTCATGCCGGTGACCGCGATCCCGAAGATCGCCAGCTCGACGCTCAGATAGATCAGCACATACACGGCCAGAAGCCCCAGAAAACTCGCGCCGCCGACCCCGCGGTCGGCCAGGATGCCCGACCAGACCACCGGAAATCCCGCCGTACAGGGCAATTCCACCAGCGCAATTCCAGCGGCCATGGCCACCGTCGCGCCGATCAGCGCGGGCGTGCTCATGTCCTGCTGCCGCAGTCGGCGCAGGCGCTGGTAGATCCCGGGTTTCTGCCCCTCCGGGATCGAAAAGGTGATCCCCCGCCCGTACCAGAAGTAATCCTTGATGCTGACCAGGCCGAAGCCAAGCGCAAACAGCGCGACCGCCCAGCGCACCCACGGCAGCGCAAAGGCAAAGGCCAGCACGCTGAAGAGCCCGGCGATGAAGGCGCCATAGATCAGCGCGGTGGTGAGCAGAAAGCTGACACCGACAACGGCCACCCGCCGGCGCGAGCCCGAAGCGATCACCATGCCCAGCAGCAAGGTCAGCACCCAGAGCGAGCAGGGATTGAACCCGTCGACGAAGGCGATCAGCAAG
Source organism: Paracoccaceae bacterium (assembly GCA_007119835.1). Lineage (GTDB taxonomy): Bacteria > Pseudomonadota > Alphaproteobacteria > Rhodobacterales > Rhodobacteraceae > Amaricoccus. Next base: position 2,616 of record SKOX01000137.1, on the reverse strand, counting down.
GTCATCCCCAGTACGGATGCTGCTGCATGGTCGACCTCGCCCAGCACGGGCAGGCGCAGGCTCGTGCCTGTGCGGGGCGCCAGATCCTCGCCCGCCAGTTGGGCCGCTATGGTCGCCTCGATTTCGGCACGTTGGGCGGCCGTGTCCCCCACCCATGCGTGTGGACCGAACATCAGCGTGGGCACGTAGGCCGCGCTCACACCGCGCGCTTCGGCCATTTCCTGAAAAACTGCGTGAAACTGGTCCGAGCGCGAAAGCTCCATCTCTACCACCCGCAGGCCCGGGAAGCGCGCTTCCAGCTCCTCAATCCATGGTTTCTGCCGGATGCAGACCGGGCAGTTGAGGCTCCAAAACACATGCAGCACCGGGCCATTGGCCCGCGTGTCCGCCTGTGCCGGGGCGAGGCTGGAGAGGATGATCACAAGGGCCAGCCACCCCCACACCACGGCTACCGCAAGACGGCAGCACTGGGCTTCAAGCCGCTGGGTCCACGCCTTGCGAATTTTCAAGGGATCGCGCTCTTGCCATCTGCGATACTTGCCAGCGGCTTGGCGGTTTCCCGCGCAGCCTCCCTCGGGCTCTGCGCCCCGGCCAGCTCCAGCCGCAGCTCTCGCTTGGCTGCCGCATTCCCGGTGCTCACCTCGATCAGCAACTCCGCCGGGCGCGCGGCGCCCAGCACCTCGAGGTTCTTCGCATTGAGGGTTGCCTGCCATGCCATCGCGTCGCCAGTTCTTTGCCCCGGACCTTATCAGCCGCGCCCATGCTCCGGAACCTCCGTTCCGATTCGCAGCGGCCATTCCTGCCCCGCACCGGTGCGCGGAGACGCCTGCGAAGCAACGCGCAGAGTTTCTTTTTCTTTCAACATATCAATCTGTTGGTTGACTATCCGCGCCACTTCCGCACTGTAGAGCGGAGAGACCCCGAACGCGGACCGCCCATGCCCAAGCTCACAAAACGCGTCGTCGATGCCGCGGAGATCCGCCCCGCCGAATACTTCCTCTGGGACACCGGGATCCCGGGTTTCGGCCTGCGGGTGCTGCCGAGCGGACGCAAGGGCTACGTCGTCCAGTACCGCGCCGGCAGGCGGCCGCGTCGCATGAGCCTCGGGCCCAGCACCGTGCTGACCTGCGAGCAGGCGCGCGGCCGCGCCATCGCCATCGTGGCCGCCGTCCGCAACGGCGAGGACCCGGCCGCCGAGCGCGACGCCTGGCGCAAGGCGATCACCGTCCGGGAGCTGGCGGAGCGCTTCGGCAGGGAGCATATCGCGATCCGGCTCAAGGTCGGCACGGCGACGGAGTACCGGCGCAACCTGCGGCGCTTCATCCTGCCCGCGCTCGGGCAGTTCACCGTCACCGGGATCACCCGCGCCGATATCGCGAAGTTCCACCACGACCTGCGCCACATCCCTTACCAGGCAAACCGCTGCCTCAAGGTGGTCTCCAAGATGTTCAGCCTCGCCGAGATGTGGGGCCTGCGTCCGGACGGCACCAATCCGCGCAAGCACATTCGCAAGTACCCCGAGGAGAAGCGCGAGCGCTTCCTCTGCGCGGCGGAACTGCGCCGCATCGGCGAGGTGCTGCGCGAGATGGAAGCCGAAGGCATCGAACTGCCGTCGGCCATCCTCGCCGCGCGGTTGCTGATCCTGACCGGCTGCCGCCTCAACGAGGTCATGACCCTGAAATGGGCTCACGTCGATCTGGCCGAGCGCGTCCTGCGCCTGCCGGATTCCAAGTCCGGCGCCAAGGTCGTCCATCTCGGCCAGCCTGCTGTCGAGCTGCTCCGCGACGCCCAGCGCATCGACGGGAACCCGTGGGTCATCACCGGCACCCTGCCGGGCAAGCGCCTGAGCGATCTCCAGCCCTTCTGGCAGCGTGTCCGCGCCCGCGCCGGAGTGAAGGACGTCCGCATCCACGACCTGCGCCACACCTTCGCATCCACGGCCGTCGCCTCGGGTCAGGGACTGCCGATGACCGGCAAGCTCCTCGGCCACACTCAGGTCCAGACCACGGCGCGCTACGCACATTTCGCCGCCGAGCCTGTCCGGATGGCGGCGGATGCGGTGGCGCAGGACTTATGCCGCCATCTTCGATAGTTCGTTGATGGAACGGCACCGATTGTCCTAGCAGCGGCGGGCCCGGCATTCCGGCCTGGCCGCGCCGCCCGACGCGCACGAACAAGGGAAAGATCCCGCTCTTCATCGCCGGCGTGGACGCGGTGAAGGACGCCGTCTACGCCCGCCTGCGCCTGATGCAGCCCGGCCCCGGCGCGATCCACTCCCCCCACCGCCTCGACGCGGACGACTTCCGCCAACTGACCGCCGAGCGTGTCGTTACCCGCTTCCCGCGCGGACGCCCCATCCGCTCCTGGCGACCCAAACGGGACGGCGAAGGTAACGAGGCCCTCGACACCTTCGTCTGGCTCTACCTGCGCGAGCGATTCCTGTCGCTGCGCCTCCTCCACTCCACCGACGCCATCATCGCCGCCTGCTGCGACGCTTGGATGCGCCTCGTCTCCGAAACCGACCGGATCAAGTCGCTCTGCAGCTACCCCTGGATCGAGAAGGCCGCTTCATAGACTCGCCGGTATCAGCCCGTCAAGCTGCCCGGAGTGGCCGCC
>SKOX01000312.1 GCA_007119835.1 Paracoccaceae bacterium | reverse complement strand
CTAGGTTGCTCCGCAGGAGGCATGCGACCATGCTCGTCGGCTCGGATGATGCGCCTGGTCCGGATCGAAAGCTTCCGCTGGCATGGCGGGCACGTTCATCGCCCGGCAGAGCGCGATGACGAGATGGGCAAAGTCGCGGCAGGCCGACGCGATCGTGGCCTGCGCCCTCGATGCCGTTTCAGGCGTCTGGTCCAAGCGAGCCGGTTTCTGGTAAAGAAACCAGCGACGTGAGGCCGCTCCGGCATGGATCGGCCGCTTCGAAGGCTTGGTGGTTGATGCGGCACCTCAGATCGGGTCGGATTGAATGAGCAAGTACGGCCTTGATGCGACGGACATCCGCATCCTCAGCGCAGTCCAGAAGCACGGCCAGCTCAGCAAGACCAAGCTTGCCGAGATCGTCAATCTGTCACCGACCCCGTGCTGGGCTCGGCTGAACCGACTGAAAGCGGCGGGCTTCATACGCGGATATCATGCCGATGTCGCGATCGGCCGCATTTTCGACTTCACTCAAGTCATTGTAACCATTGCGCTGACCCACCACCGCAAGTCTGATTTCGACCGCTTCGAGGGGCATATCCGCAAGTTGGACGAAGTCGCCGAGTGCGTCGCCACCGGCGGCGGCATGGACTACGTCCTCAAGGTTTTCACCCCGAATCTGGCCGCATTCCAGAACCTGATGGACTCTCTGCTTGCGGCCGAACTGGGAATTCAACGCTATATGACGTACATCGTGACGCGGGAAGTCAAATGCAGTCAGCCCAATCTTGCGGGGCTGACCGTCAAGACCGGCAGATCGGCGAGCGCCGACTGAGCGGTCTGCGCAAGGCTTCAAAACAGGCCCGCCGGTCTGTCCGCGGCAGAATTTCAGTCCGCGAACGGATGACGCTGGAGCTAAAACCCTCCAACGGTCCGAACAACTCAGGACCGTTCGCCCGCTTCTCGGTGAGGATGAAGTTCATGATGCAACCAGGCGGCCTCGGGGCCGACGGATCCTCCGGCTCGGCGGACATCATCGATGGCAAGGCCCATGGCGACGGAGTGCGCCGCAAGGTCCGCGACAAGGTCGAGAAGATGAAGGCGGCCTACGGGGTCACGCCCGGGCTTGCCGTCGTGCTCGTCGGCAATGATCCGTCTTCGGAGATCTATGTGCGCTCCAAGTGCAAGCTGGCGGTTGATGCGGGGATGAATTCGCTCGAGTTCCGGTTGCCCGCCGATGCGACCGCGGAGGAGCTTCTGGACCTGATCGGCAGGCTGAACCGGGATCCGGAGGTGCACGGGATCCTCGTCCAGCTCCCGCTGCCGCCGCATCTCAGCTCCACCCTGGTCATCAACAGCATCGATCCGATGAAGGATGTGGACGGGTTCCACGTGTCCAACGTCGGAATGGTCGGCACCGGGCAGGACGCGATCGTGCCCTGCACCCCGCTCGGCTGCATGATGATGCTGCGTCACTATCATCCTGATCTGCGCGGCAAGACGGCGCTGGTCATCGGCCATTCCAATGTCGTGGGCAAGCCGATGGCGCGCCTGCTGCTCAACGCCGACTGCACGGTTCTGGTGGCGCACAAATCCTCCACCAACATCCCCCAGCTCGCGCGGCTCGCGGACATCGTGGTCGTGGCCGCCGGCGTTCCGGGTCTGGTGAAGGCCGACTGGATCAAGCCCGGCGCGACGGTGATCGATGTCGGCATCACCCGCGTGCCCGCGCCGGAGAAGGGTGTGCAGGAAGATGGCAGTGTGAAGACCAGGATCGTCGGCGACGTCGATTTCGAGAACGTCCGCCGCGTTGCCGGCGCGATCACCCCGGTGCCGGGAGGCGTGGGGCCGATGACCATCGCCTGCCTTCTCGCCAACACGTTGTCGGCGTGCTGCCACCTGCACGGCATCGACGATGCGTCTCTTCAGCTCGAATGAAAGAAAGTCTCGAGACATGAACAAGTTTGTTCTCACCGTGAAATGCGAGTCGGCTCGCCGCGGCGTCGGCGCCGCCATCGCCGGATATCTCGCCAAGCGTGGCTGCAACGTTACCGACGCTGCCCAGTTCGACGACGTCGATACGGATCGTTTCTTCACGCGCATGACGTTCGTCAGCGAGGAGGGCATGACGCTCGAGGCGCTGCGCAACGAATTTCCCGAAACTGCGGCGGCCTTCGGCATGGACTTCGCCTTCCATGACGAGGCAGAGAAGACGAAGGTCGTCATCATGGTCTCGCGCTTCGGCCATTGTCTGAACGATCTGCTCTATCGCTGGCGGATCGGGGCATTGCCGATCGACATCGTGGCGGTGATCTCCAATCACCTCGATTATCAGAAGGTCGTGGTGAACCACGACATTCCGTTCCACAGGATCAGGGTGACCAAGGAGAACAAGCCCGAGGCCGAAGCGGCAATCATGGCCGTCGTGGAGGAAACCGGAGCGGAGCTGATCGTTCTGGCACGCTACATGCAGATCCTCAGCGACGAGATGTGCCGCAAGATGTCCGGACGGATCATCAACATCCACCATTCCTTTCTGCCGAGTTTCAAGGGAGCGAATCCCTACAAGCAGGCCTATGAGCGCGGCGTGAAGCTGATCGGCGCCACCTCGCACTACGTGACGGCCGACCTGGATGAAGGGCCGATCATCGAGCAGGACATCGTGCGCGTGACCCATGCCCAATCGGCGGAAGACTACGTCTCGCTGGGCCGGGATGTGGAAAGCCAGGTGCTGGCCCGCGCCGTCCATGCCCACATCCATCACCGGGCCTTTCTCAACGGCGACAAGACGGTGGTTTTCCCGGCTTCGCCAGGCTCCTATGCTTCTGAGCGGATGGGGTAGCCGGTCTTCGCTCGCGCGCTCCGTCTCCGACACGCCGGGGCTGGGGCCCGCAGCTTCCCACGCGCTCTTTCCGGGGGCGCCGGCTGATCCCTGCCCGGATCTCCGGCGCGGCGGCTCCTTGCCCGGCTTGCGTGGGCATGGCCGGGGCTACCACGCGGGTGCCGACCGAACGGTCTGAATTCCGTCTAATCACGGCCCGTTCTGGCCAACCGAGGCCGGGATTCAGTCCGCACTCGAACCGGGAAGATCATATGCTCTTGAAGTCCAGATAGCTCACCATCTCACAAGATCACGGTCGGTCCGGCTAAGGCCGCAGGAGGGAAATTCCATGATGCAATCGAACGACTTCGGATTTGGCACGCAGATCCGCAAATCCCCCTATTTCGACGCGACCGTCCGCTGGGGCGCCAAAGGCTTCTCCGTATACAATCACATGTACATCCCGCGGGATTTCGGGGATCCCGAGCAGAACTTCTGGAATCTGGTGAACGACGCCATCCTGTGTGACGTCGGCGTCGAGCGCCAGGTGGAGATCACCGGGCCGGATGCGGCCAGGTTCACCCAGATGCTGACCCCGCGCGACCTGTCGAAGATGGCTGTCGGGCAGTGCAAGTACGTGCTGATCACCAACGCCGACGGCGGCATCCTGAACGATCCGATCCTGCTGCGGCTCGCGGAGAACCACTTCTGGATCTCGCTGGCCGACAGCGACATCCTGCTCTGGGCACAGGGCGTCGCGGTGCATTCGGGCATGGACGTCACGATCCGGGAGCCCGATGTCTCGCCGTTGCAGTTGCAGGGTCCGAAATCCGGCGAGGTGATGAAGGCGCTCTTCGGCGACAGCATCATGGACCTGAAATACTACTGGCTGCGCGAGGTGGAGCTGGACGGCATTCCGCTGATCGTGTCGCGCACCGGCTGGTCCAGCGAGCTGGGCTATGAGCTCTACCTCCAGGACGGAACCCGCGGCGACGAGCTGTGGGAGAAGATCATGGCGGCGGGGGAACCTTTCGGTCTGAAGCCCGGCCACACGTCTTCGATCCGCCGCATCGAAGGCGGCATGCTGTCCTATCACGCCGACGCCGACATCAATACGAACCCCTACGAGCTCGGGCTCGACCGGCTGGTGAATCTCGACATGGAGGCCGACTTCATCGGCAAGGCCGCATTGCGCCGCATCAAGGAAGAAGGCGTGACCCGCAAGCAGGTGGGTCTGGTCATCGAGGGGGCGCCCCTGAAAGGGCCGAACACCACGTTCTGGACCATCACCAAGGATGGCGCCGCGATCGGCAAGGTCACGTCCGCCATCTACTCGCCCCGGCTGGAGCAGAATATCGCCCTGGCGATGGTCTCGGCGGATATCGCGAAGATCGGCACCGAGGTCGAGGTCAGCACCCCGTCCGGTCTCGCCCCGGCGACGATCGCGGAACGACCGTTCTACGACCCGAAGAAGAAGCTCGCCGCCGCCTGAACGCTGAGACCAGAACAAGGATCCCTTAAAACATGTCCGACCTTTCAATCCAGCTTCATTGGCAGCGCAAGGAGCCCGACCTGCAGCCAGGCAGGTACTCGAACGCACACGTCGTGCAGTTCAACGGCAACAACGACCTCGCGGTGGACGCCGCTCCGGACTGGGGCGGTGATCCCGGCAACACCAACCCCGAACAGGCCCTCGCATCGGCGCTGTCCAGCTGTCACATGATGACCTTCCTCGCGCTTGCCGCCAAGGCCAAGTGGCCGGTGGCCGGGTATCGCGATCATGCCGTTGCCCATCTGGGCAAGAACCCCAAGGGGCAGATGTCGGTCACGCGCATCGACCTGCATCCGGTGGTGCGCTTCGACCCCGGCTTCACGCTCGAGGAGCAGAAGCTCGAGGAGATGCTGCACCGCGCGCATCGCTATTGCTTCATCGCCAACACGCTCGCCGACAGCGTCGAGATCAACATCCTGAAGGCGCCGACAGGGGAGGAAGCCCGTGCAGGACATTCTGCTGCGTGATCTGGATGACGCCGGCATCCTGCGCCTGACCTTGAACGATCCGGCTCGGCGCAATGCCCTGTCCGAGGCGATGCTGGGAGAGCTCGGCCGCGCCTTCGCAGAGGCCGGGTCTGACCCTGCGGTGCGGGTCGTCATCCTTGCCGCGAACGGGCCCGCCTTCTGCGCGGGCCACGATCTGAAGGAGATGACCGCCGGTCGATCCGGCCCGGATCGCGGCAAGGCCTATTTCACCGGGGTGATGACGCTGTGCTCCAGCGTCATGCAGGCGATCGTGAACTGCCCGAAGCCCGTCATTGCCGAGGTTTCGGGGGTCGCGACTGCGGCTGGCTGTCAGCTGGTCGCCAGCTGCGATCTGGCCGTTGCCGCCGACACGGCTCGGTTCAGCACGCCGGGCGTGCTCATCGGGCTGTTCTGCTCCACGCCCATGGTCGCCCTGTCGCGCAACGTCAGCAACAAGCACGCGATGGAGATGCTGCTGACGGGCGACATGATGCCGGCAGGGCGCGCGGAGGAGATCGGGCTGGTCAACCGGAGCGTCGCTCCCGAAGCGTTGCAGGAGGTCACGATGGCGATGGCCCGCAAGATCGCGTCCAGGTCCAGCATGACGCTCGCCACCGGCAAGCGCGCGTTCTATGCGCAACGGGAGATGCCGCTGTCGCAGGCCTACGAGTACGCCTCCGGCGTGATGGTCGAGAACATGCTGGCCTCCGACGCGGAGGAAGGGATCGGCGCATTCATCGAGAAGCGCGCGCCGCAATGGCAGGATCGGTAAGGCAATGGCGCACAATCCCTACAACATCGATCTGGATCGCAATCCGGCGAACCATCAACCCCTCTCGCCGCTGCCCTTTCTGGAACGGGCGGCCAGCGTCTTCCCCGACCATACCGCGATCGTGCATGGCGGCCTGCGCCGAACCTATGCCGCGTTCTATGCGCGGTCCCGGCAACTGGCCTCGGGCCTGGCGCAGCACGGCATCGGGCGGGGCGACACCGTGTCGGTGCTGCTGGCGAATACCCCGGCGATGCTGGAATGCCATTACGGCGTGCCGATGTGCGGCGCGGTGCTGCATTCGATCAACACCCGGCTGGATGCGCCCACCATCGCCTTCCAGCTCGAACACGCCATGTCCAGGGTCGTGATCGTCGACCGGGAGTTCATGCCGCTGATGCAGGAGGCGCTTGCGACGGCCGCGGTGTCGCCCGTCCTGATCCAGTACGACGACCCGGAGTTCGACGGTGCGGGCACAGCCGTCGATGCGACGGACTACGAGGCGTTCCTGTCTGGGGGCGATCCGGATTTCGCCTGGCTGATGCCCGAGGACGAGTGGGACGCGATCTCGATCAACTACACGTCTGGCACGACCGGCGACCCGAAGGGCGTCGTGTCTCACCATCGGGGCGCGTACCTGCTGGCGCAGGGCAACGCGCTGACGACGTCGATGCGGAAGCACGCGGTCTATCTGTGGACGCTGCCGATGTTTCACTGCAATGGCTGGTGTTTCCCCTGGACGATGTCGGCCATCGTCGGCACGCATGTGTGCCTGCGGCAGGTGCGGGCCGAACCGATCTGGAAGGCGCTCCACGATGAAGGCGTGACACACCTTTGCGGCGCCCCCATCGTGATGTCGCTGATGATCGCGGCGCCGGAAGGGGTCAGGCGCGAACTCGATCGGCCGGTGCAATTCTTCACCGCCGCCGCGCCCCCGCCGGAGAAGCTTCTGGCGGAGATGAAGACCGCGGGTTTCGATGTGACCCACCTTTACGGGCTGACTGAAACCTATGGTCCCGCCGTCGTCAACGACTGGCACGAAAGCTGGTCGGCGCTGCCTCCGGCCGAGCAGGCCGCGCTGAAGGCCCGTCAGGGTGTGCGCTATCTGCCGCTGGAGCAGCTTGACGTCCTGGACCCCGAGACGATGCGTCCGGTGCCGCGCGACGGCAAGACCATCGGGGAGGTCATGTTTCGCGGCAACGTCGTGATGAAGGGCTATTTCCGCAATCCCAGGGCAACGCGCGGGGCCTTTTCCGGCGGCTGGTTCCACTCGGGCGACATGGGCGTGATGCATCCCGACGGCTATATCCAGCTCAAGGACAGGTCGAAGGACATCATCATCTCGGGCGGGGAGAACATCTCCTCGATCGAGGTCGAAGAGGCGCTCTACCGGCATCCCGCAGTCGAGGTCGCCGCCGTCGTCGCGATGCCGCACCCGAAATGGGGCGAAACGCCCTGTGCCTTCGTCGAACTCGCCGCGGGCCAGCAGGCGGATCCGGAGGCGCTGCGCGCGTGGTGCCGCGATCATCTTGCCGCCTACAAGGTTCCCGGCGTGGTCGTCTTCATGCCGATTCCCAGAACGTCGACCGGAAAGATCCAGAAGTTCGTCCTGCGCGAGAAAGCGAGAGAGATCGCTGCGGGCCGGTCCGGCGCGTTGCGGCAACCGACAGGGGCGCAATAGGACGGAAATCCGCTCGAACGGTCACCGCCGTTCAGCGGCTCGACGCGCGCTCATGCGCAAACCGAACATGCATCGAGGTTCGCATCCATGTACAGGGCCCGCCTTTTCGCCGTCCGTCACGCCAGGGCCTTCGAATGGCTCTACGCCCGGCTCGAGACCGTGATCGTCGCGCTCGACCCGCTGTTCGCGCGCATCGGCTACGACCGGATCGAGCGTCCGGTCGCGGCGGTCGAGCGGGTGACCAAGGGGCTGCTGTTCGACTGCCGGATGTGCGGCCAGTGCATCCTGTCCTCGACCGGGATGTCCTGCCCGATGAACTGCCCGAAGCAGCTCCGCAACGGCCCCTGCGGCGGCGTGCGCCCGGGCGGCTATTGCGAGGTGAAGCCGGAGATGCGCTGCGTCTGGGTGCTGGCTTGGGAGGGCGCCGCGCGCATGAAGGACGGCGGGAGGATCAATGACGTGCAGCCCCCGGTGGACCGCGGCCTCGAGGGCTCGTCCTCGTGGCTCAGGGTCAGCCGCGAGAAGGCGGCGCGGCTGCGCGAATCCAGCGACGCGCGCCGCACCGCCATCGCTCACGCGTTCGCCGATGCCCGCGCGCACGAGCCTGCGACGGCGCCGCTGGCGCCGGAGCCGCCCTCGGCGGTCCGCTCGGGAGGCGGGCGATGACCGCCGGGGAGCGGCTCGAGTTCCCGCCTTGGCTGCCGACCTACGAGGAGCCGCCGCCCGGCCACGTCTCGGGCAGCCGGCTCGAGCGGGTGCTGCGCCAGGGTCACTTCGCGGTCACGGCCGAACTGAACCCGCCGGACAGCGCCGATCCGGCCGACGTGTTCGAGGCGGCGCGGCCGCTCGTCGGGGTCGCCGATGCCATGAACGCGACCGACGCCTCCGGCGCCAACTGCCACATGTCGTCGATCGGCATCTGCGCGTTGCTGACACGCGCGGGCTACGGCACGATCTATCAGATCTCGTGCCGCGACCGGAACCGCATCGCGATCCAGGGCGACGTCCTCGGCGCCGCGGCGATGGGGGTGCGCAACGTCCTCTGCCTGACCGGTGACGGCGTCGGCGTCGGCGATCAGCCGGGAGCCCGGCCGGTATTCGACTTCGACTCGCTGTCGCTCCTGCGCACGATCCGCACCATGCGGGACGAGGGCATGTTCCTTTCCGGCCGCCGCATCACCCGCCCGCCCCGGATGTTCCTCGGCGCGGCCGAGAATCCCTGCATCCCGCCGCTGGACTGGCGGCCCGAGCGGCTGGCGAAGAAGGTCGAGGCCGGGGCGGACTTCATCCAGACCAACTACATCTTCGACGTGCCCGTGTTCGAGCGCTTCATGGCGCGCGTGCGCGACCTGGGGCTCGAGGGGCGCGTGTTCATCCTGGCCGGTGTCGGGCCTATCGCCTCGGCCAAGGCGGCGCGCTGGATGCGCAACAACGTGCCGGGCATCCACATCCCCGACGCGGTGATCGAGCGGATCGAGAAGGCTGCGAACCCGGCCGAGGAGGGCAAGCGCCTCTGCATCGAGTTGATCCAGCAGATCCGCGAGATCCGGGGCGTCGCCGGCGTCCACGTCATGGCCTACCGCCGCGAACACCAGGTCTCCGAAATCATCGCCGAGTCAGGCGTGCTCCAGGCGCGGGTTCCGGAGCGAAATCGAGCATCCAGCACCGCCGATTTCCGCTGAGAACCGACCCGGGCCTTCCATCGAGAAGCGACCCGCCTGAAGGTCGTGGTCACCGGTTCAGGTCTGGTTCGATGGCGGTCATCCCTCCTTCTCGCTGGGTGCCGCCTCGGGAATCGCCCTGAAGCGGAAGCCGGTAGTCCGAGATCGGGCCGAAACGGTGGGCGCCGGAGGCTTCGGCCAGCGGCCAGAGTTCGCGAGGTGGCGATGGACAGCGCGAGCTCGTCGAGGGCGTTGGCGTCGCGTGCGATGCGGTCGCGGGGCAGCGCCTCGGCGTCGATCTCGGGCGAGGGGGGAGGCGGGGGCGTCGGGGATGGGCCCGGGCTCCGCGGGCTGGGGCGCGCGGAGCGGGCGTCGGGCCGGGCGGGCGTCGGGCCTGGTGGCGGTCAGTCGGCGGGGCGGCAGCGCTCGGTCATCGCCTCGAGCAGCGTGTCGGCGAAGGCGGCATCGAGTGCGGCGGGATTGCGCTGGACGTGGAGCGACACGAGGGCGACGACGTCCTCGTGGGCGCCCCAGCGGGCGAAGCAGGCACAATTCTTCTCGACGTCGGAGCGCGGGCCGAGGTGCTTGAGCATGGCCATCGAGCCGGAGACCAGGGTGATCTGGAAGATCTCCGGCATCTCGAGATACTCGGCGGTGGTGAGCACGTCCGCCGCGGGCAAGGCCGAGGGCTTCTCGGCGCCGGGCGCTTCGCGGGAGGCGGCGAGCCCCGCTGCGAGCAGCAGGACCGCGAAGCCGGCAAACAGCCGTGTGGCCAGGGCAGGCAGCGGCATGGACAGCCCCCAGGACGGAATCGGCACGCGATGCCGGACATGAAAGCACCGCTCGCCGCCAAGTTGCAAGGGGAGATGAGGGTGTTGCGCCATACGTGCGTTGCGCGCCCGGTCAGGGGGGCAGGAGGGCCTCGAGCGTGGCGAGGCGGTCGGCCTCGCAGGGCGGCTTGTCCCAGCGCAGGCGGGCGATGCGGGGAAAGCGCATGGCGATGCCGGAGCGGTGGCGGGTGGAGCGGGCGAGGCCCTCGAAGGCGACCTCGAGGACGAGGCCGTGGGAGGGTGTCGCGCGGACGGCGCGGACCGGGCCGAAGCGCTCGGTGGTGTTGGCGCGCACGAACCGGTCGATCCGCGCCAGCTCCTCGTCGGTGAAGCCGAAATACGCCTTGCCGACGGGGACGAGGGCATCGTCGTCGGTCCAGACGCCGAAGGTGTAGTCGGAGTAGAAGCCCGAGCGTTTCCCGTGGCCGCGTTGGGCGTACATCAGCACGGCGTCGATCAGGTGGGGGTCGCGCTTCCACTTGAACCAGTGGCCCTTGGGGCGGCCCGGCAGGTAGGGCGAGGTGCGGCGCTTGAGCATGACGCCCTCGATGACCGGGTGGGGCGGGCTCGCGCGGGCGGCGGCGAGGTCGGCCCAGGTGGCGAAGGGCACGAGGGGCGAGAGGTCGACGCGGGTCGGATCGAGGTCGGGGGCGAGCGCCTCGAGGCGGGCGCGCCGCTCGGCGAAGGGCAGCGGGCGCAGGTCGCGCTCGCCGAGCACGAGGGCGTCGTAGGCGCGGAAGCCGGCGGGGAAGTCGCGCAGGTGGCCGGCGGTGACGGTCTTGCGGTTCAGCCGCTGCTGCAGGTCGGAGAAGGGCGCGGTGTCGGCCCCGCGGCGGACGAGGAGCTCGCCGTCGAGGGTGCCCTCGAAGTCGAGGGCCGCGAGGAGGTCGGGAAAGGCCTGGCCGATGTCGTCGCCGGTGCGCGAGTAGAGGCGGCGGTCGGGCCCGCAGACGGTGGCCTGGACGCGGATGCCGTCCCATTTCCATTCGGCGGCGAAGTCGGCGGGGTCGAGCGCGTCGAGCTCGCCCGCGTCGAGGGGGTGGGCGAGCATGACTGGCCGGAAGGGGCAGGCGAGGGTCGAGGCCGGGCGCGGGCCGCGGCCCTCGAGCCAGGCGAAAAGCGGCGTGTAGGGTGGCGTGAGGCCGTGCCAGATCTCCTCGATCTCGCCCACGTCGCGCTGCCCGAGCTCGGCCAGGGCCTGCTTGGCAAGGCGGGCGGAGATGCCGATGCGCAGGCCGCCGGTGACGAGCTTGAGCAGCGCGAAGCGGGACGAGGGATCGAGGCGGTCGAGCAGCGCCTCGACGACCTGGGGCGCCTCGCGGCGGGAGGCGGCGCGCAAGGCGGCGACGACCTCGCCGAGGGGCGGGTCATCGGGCGCGGCGTGGGGGCGGACGGGCCAGATCAGCGCGATGGTCTCGGCGAGGTCGCCGACGTAGTCGTAGGAAAGGGCGAAGAGCTCGGGGTCGGTGCGCTCGGCCACGAGGGCGCGCAGCATGGCGGGCTTCACGCCGGCCAGGTCGAGGTCGCGGGTGATGGCGGCGAGCGCCCAGCCGCGGTCGGGATCGGGCACGGCGGCGAGGTAATCGCGCAGGAGCCTCAGCTTGCCGAGGCGCTGGGGCGTCGTGACGAGGCGCTCGAGGAGGGTGGCGAAGCGGCGCATGGCGTAGAGATAGGGTGCCGCGCCGCGAGTACACGGCGGAGCGGGAGACGCCACGCGGCGGCGGCGTGGGCTGTGCGTTCGCCGCCCGCGGAAGGCCGGATGCGAATCTGCTGGCGAGACGTAAATCCTGTCGTTCTTCCTATGGTTGAGATGGGCGCGGTGCAGGCACGGCGGCCGCTGCTGCCGGGCGCGGGACACCGGTTCCTAGCGCCAGATCTCAGGTGGAAATCGCACTGCCGCTTTCGACCCGGCCAGACCTGTGCGATATTCCGCCCGCTCCGCCATTTCAGCCAAACCGCCCATTCCACGCATTCCATTTGCTTTCCACTGGCGATACGATGTCCGAAATCCGAGGGACGCCAATGCAGGCTCAGATACATCCGCGGCAGGAGGCACGGCTCAGAGCCCTCTACAGCTACGACGCACTCGGCGCCGAGCGTGATCGGGCGTTCGACGAGATCGTCGAACTGGCGGCAGCCGCGTGCGAAGCTCCGATGTCGAGCATCAACCTGATCGACAGGGACCGGCAGTGGGTCAAGGCGGAGGTCGGACTTGGCGCACGCGAAGTGGGGCTCGACGTCTCGATCTGCGCGCACGTCATCCTTCAGGACGACGTCGCCGAGATCCGCGACACGCTGCTCGATCCCCGGTTCGCTGACAATCCGATCTGCCACGGCGCCGCCGGCATCCGCTTCTATGCCGGCGCGCCGCTCATGACCGAGCAGGGGCTGCCGATCGGCACGCTCTGCGTGATCGACACCGTGCCGCGGGAGCTGACCGAGGTTCAGCGCACGATGATCCAGGTCCTCGCGCGGCAGGTCATGGCCCAGCTGGAGATGCGCCGGGCGCGCCGGGAAGAGGAGGTCCTGCGGCGCGAGGTTGACCACCGGGTGAAGAACTCGCTGCAGCAGCTTTCGGCGCTCGCGCTTCTGGAAAGCGAGGCGAACCGGGACGAGGCGGTGCGCGCGGTGCTCGCCAAGATGCTCGGGCGGATCGGCACGGTGGCGAGGCTGCACGACGTGCTGCAGCGGAGCGCCTCGGGCGGGCAGGTCGATCTCGCCGACTATGTCCGCCGCATCGCCGACCTCCTGCGCGACTTCGCGCCCGCTGGCGTGGCGCTCGAGGTCGACGCGGCGCCGGTCCTGGTGAGGGCGCGGCAGTCCTCGGCGATCGGCATCCTCGTCAACGAACTCGTGGCCAATGCCTTCAGGCACGGCTTCCGCAGTGGCCCGGTCGGCGGCGTCGTGCGCCTGACGGTCCGGCCGCTCGCCGACGGCCGGGTGTGGATCGCCTGCGAGGACAGCGGCGTGGGGCTGGCGCCGGGGGCGGAGGGCCGGGTGGGCCTGGGGATGCGGATCGTCGATCTCGTCTGCGCGCAGCTCGACTGCCAGGTCGAGATCGAGAGCGGCATATTCGACGGCCGCGGGCTGCGGGCGTCGATCTGCATCCGACCCGAGGCGTGAGGCGACCGGCGGGCTTCAGCGCGCGGCGGTGTCGAGCCAGATCGTCACCGGGCCGTCGTTGACGAGGCTCACGCGCATCTCCGCGCCGAAGCGGCCGGTGGCGACGGGGATGTTGTGGCCGCGGAGCGCATCGGCGAAGCGGAGGTAGAGGCGCTCGCCCTCGTCGGGTGCTGCGGCGGTGGAGAAGCCCGGGCGGTTGCCCTTCGTTTCGGCGGCCAGCGTGAACTGGCTGACGACCAGGGCGGCGCCGCCGACGTCGCGGAGCGAGCGGTTCATCCGGCCTTCCGCGTCGCGGAAGATGCGCAGGTCGGCGACCTTGCGGGCAAGGCGGTCGGCCTCGGCCTCGCCGTCGCCGCGCATGGCGCAGACGAGGACGACGAGCCCCGCGCCGATCTCGCCCACGGTTTCGCCGGCGACGGCGACCGAGGCGCCGGTGGTGCGCTGGATCAGGGCGCGCATGGTGTCTCCCGTGGCTTGGTCACTGGCGGCTGACGCCCGCGCTCTCGAAGCTTGCCATCTCCCGCAGCATCGCGGCCGCCGCCCCGACGATCGGCCAGGCGAGCAGCGCCCCGGTGCCTTCGCCGAGGCGCATGTCGAGGTCGAGGAGCGGCTCGGCGCCGAGCCGGGCGAGCACCGGCGCGTGGCCGGCCTCGGCCGAGCGGTGGGCGAAGACGAGGGCTGCCTCGCTGGCGGGCGCGAGCGCCGT
>SKOX01000453.1 GCA_007119835.1 Paracoccaceae bacterium | reverse complement strand
CGTATTGAGTGAATGGTCGCGATGGCGAAGGAGCGCGACTGAAGGCATTCCGCCCCAGTGATCGAAAAGCCTTCTCTCCAGTCGCTTCCCACGTTCCCGGGCGACTTGGGTTAGCCAAGCAGCGCCACCGAAGTAGGCAAAAATACCAACCAACGGGGCGGCCTTGGAATCAAGGTCGGGAAAGAGGATGAGCGCGACGGCAAGCCCTACAACAACCCCGTGTTCCTGATGGTGGAGTCCGGCGCCCGCGGCAAGAGCCTCGGGCCGCGCCACGTCCAGAAGGTCACCGCCGCCGCCCGGCTCCAGCTCGGCCTGCCCGCCACCGCCACGCCCCACGCCCTGCGCCACTCCTTCGCGACCCACCTGCTCGAGGCGGGAGGCGACCTTCGCGCCATCCAGACGCTGCTCGGCCACGCCTCGCTCACCACCACGCAGGTCTATACCGGCGTCGACCAGGCCCGGCTGATGGAGGCCTACATGGCCGCGCACCCCAAGGCCCGCGGCTGATCCTGAAGCCAGGCGCCCGCGGACCGGTGCCCTTGACGCCGGCCCTTCCCCCGCGCACCTTCGCGCCGGATCGGCAGAGGGAGCTGAAGCCGTGGCGCGACCGGAGGTTATGGAATTTCTGCTGACGCGGCGTTCGCGGCCGGCGAAGCTGCTGCGAGGCCCCGGCCCCGACCGCGCCGCGCTCGAGCCGATGCTGCGCGCCGCCAGCCGCATTCCCGACCACGGCAAGCTCGAGCCCTGGCGCTTCATCGTGCTTGGCGAGACCGCGAGCCGCAGCTTCGCGGAAGCCGTCCGCGCCCGGGCCGAGGCCGCGGGCAAGGACCCCGACAAGGGCGCCCTCGCCTTCGAGCAGGCGCCGGTCACCGTCGCCGTCGTCGGCTGCCCCCGTCCGTCGGACAAGATCCCCGACATCGAGCAGACGCTGTCGGCGGGCGCCGCCTGCCTCAGCCTGCTCAACGCGGCGCTCGCCAGCGGCTGGGGCGCCTCCTGGCTCACCGGCTGGGCCGCCTACGACCGGCCGCTGCTCGAGAACGCCCTCGGGCTCACGGCGAACGAGTGGATCGCGGGCTTCATCCACATCGGCACCGAGACGACGACACCGCCCGAGCGGCCGCGACCCGACATCGAGCGGATCGTGGACTGGCGGGCGTGAGCCCGCTCGTCGACTTCGCCCGCGCGCTCGGACAGCTCGACGACCCCCGCTTCGTCCGGGTGATCGCGACCGGCGTCGGCGTCACCCTCGCCGGCCTCGTCGCGCTCACCGCAGCCGTCGTCTGGTTCGTCGGCTGGATGATGCCCGACACCCTCGTCCTGCCGCTGATCGGCGAGATCGGTGCCATCGACACCGTGGCGAGCTGGGCCGCGCTCGGGCTTATGCTGGTGCTGTCGATCGTGCTGATGATCCCCGTGGCGGCGCTGGTCGTGGGCTTCTTCCTCGACGACATCGCGGCCGCGGTGGAGGCGCGCCATTATGCGCACCTTCCGCCGGTCGAACCGTTGCCGCTCGGCGCGCAGTTCGCCGACGGCGTCAGGTTCCTCGGCGTCCTGGTCGGCGTCAACCTCGTCGCGCTCATCGCCTACATCGCGCTGCCGCCGCTCGCACCCTTCGTCTTCTGGGCGGTCAACGGCTACCTTCTCGGTCGGGAGTATTTCGGCCTCGTTGCCCTGCGCAGGCTCGGCCCGGAAAGCGCGCGCACGCTGCGGCGACGCCACGGTTTCAGGATCTGGCTTACGGGCACGCTCATGGTGGTGCCCCTCACGATCCCGGTGGTGAACGTGCTGGTGCCGGTGCTGGGCGTCGCGGTCTTCACGCACCAGTTCCAACGGCTTGCACCCGGCTAGGGCGACCAGCTGGCGCCCGGCTGGGGCGAACGGCTTGCGCCCGGCTGGGGCGAACGGCTTGCGCCCGGCTGGGGCGACGGGCCGCTGCGAGCGGCGGCGCCCTCATCATGGGCGCCGCCGCGCGTCAATCAGGAGCCGACCTCTCCGGGCACGATGATCGGCGTCTCGGCCGTGGTCGTCGGACCGTCGATGCCCGGCTCGGCGATCTGGTCGTTGCACATGGCGTAGGCGCCGCCCGCCGTCAGGACGAAGGCGGTGAGGGCTGCAGTCAGGGCTTTCATGACAGGCTCTCCTCTCTGGGTGGAGCGAAGATCCTAGCACTGATGCTGCGCCGGTCGAGGGGGCCATTGTCGCACTCGAGGAAAGCCGGCAAGCCGGTCCGGATGTGCCGCCGACCCGCTGGCAGACGAACGGATACTTCCACCGCGCTTACGGCGAAAATCGCCCGCTGGTCAGAACCAGCCCCACATGTCGATGTCCTGCACCGTAAGGCTGGAAAAGACCACGAGGTAGACGATGACCGCCCAGATCGCCGTGGCGACCACCGTGACCCACAAGAGCTTCTTTCGCAGCCCGTGCACCTCCGGAGCGGAGGCCGACGTGCCCGGCACCACCCGCCCCGCCTCGCCCTGCGTCCTCAGCCCGATCGGCAGCGCCACGAACAGGCACAGGAACCAGCACATGAGGAAGGTGACGGCGGCGGCGGGAATGGTCATACTTGCTCCAGTTCGACGAGGGTTCCGGTGAAGTCCTTGGGATGGAGGAAGAGCACGGGCTTGCCGTGCGCCCCGATCTTCGGCTCTCCGTCCCCGAGGATGCGCGCCCCCTGCGCCCGAAGCCGATCCCGCGCGGCGCGGATGTCGTCGACCTCGTAGCAGACATGGTGGATGCCGCCCGCGGGGTTCTTCTCGAGAAAACCCCTGATCGGCGATGCCTCGCCCAGCGGGTAGAGAAGCTCGATCTTCGTGTTCGGCAGCTCGATGAACACGACCGTCACCCCGTGATCCGGCTCGTCCTGCGGCGGGCCGACCCGGGCGCCCAGCGTATCGCGGTACTGCGAGGCCGCCGCCTCGAGATCCGGCACGGCGATTGCAACGTGATTGAGGCGGCCGATCATGCTCCGGCTCCGGTTCAGTGGACGGTTACGTTCATAGGCGATCGCGCCGCTACGGGCAATGCCGCCAGCCCCGCCGGTGGCGCGGCGCTGGAGCGGGTGAAGGGAATCGAACCCTCATCATCAGCT
This sequence comes from Paracoccaceae bacterium, assembly GCA_007119835.1. Classification (GTDB taxonomy): domain Bacteria; phylum Pseudomonadota; class Alphaproteobacteria; order Rhodobacterales; family Rhodobacteraceae; genus Amaricoccus. The sequence goes on along the minus strand of SKOX01000453.1, from coordinate 761 downwards.
TGGAAGGCTGCTGCTCTACCATTGAGCTACACCCGCGGCCCCTGCGGTATAGCGACGACGACCGCCTGCTTGCAAGCCGCCCCCGGCGATGCCGTCAGATCATCGCCATGCCGCCGTTGACGTGGAGCGTCTGCCCCGTGACGTAGGCCGCCTCCGGCGAGGCGAGAAAGACGGCGGCGGCGGCGACTTCCTCGGCCGTGCCCATCCGCCCCGCCGGGATCTGGCCGAGGAGCCGCGCCTTCTGGTCCTCGCCCAGCTTGTCCGTCATCGCAGTCTCGACGAAGCCGGGCGCGATGGAGTTCACCGTGATGCCTCGCGCGGCGACCTCGGCCGCGAGGCTCTTGGCCATCCCGATCATGCCCGCCTTCGAGGCGGCATAGTTTGCCTGGCCGGGGTTACCGGTGACACCGACGATCGAGGTGACGTTGACGATCCGCCCCCAACGCGCCTTCATCATCCCGCGCAGCACCCCGCGCGACAGCCGCATCGCGCTGGTGAGGTTGATCTCGATGACCTGCGCCCAGTCGTCGTCCGACATCCGCATCAACAGCTGGTCGCGCGTCAGGCCGGCGTTGTTCACGAGGATGTCGACGCCGCCCATCGCCTCCGCCGCCCGCTTCGGCAGCGCCTCGACCGCAGCCGCGTCGCCGAGATCGCAGGCCAGAACATGCGCTCGCGCTCCGAGGTCGCCGGCGAGCGTCTCGAGCGGCCCGGTCCGGGTGCCGGAGAGGCCGACGGCCGCGCCGCGGGCGTGCAGCGCG
>SKOX01000450.1 GCA_007119835.1 Paracoccaceae bacterium | reverse complement strand
GGGCAGGGCGGCGAGGCGCAGCTCGCCCGCGTCGAGCGGCGCGAGGCCCGCGAGGATGCGGTCGAAGCGCGCGCGGTAGGTGTTGGCAAGCTCCGGCGTCAGCGAATGATAGGCGCCCGCCGCCGCCGACCACGAGCCGCGCTCCTCGTAGAGCGTGCGCAGGAACTGCGCGGCGTAGGTCGCGGTCCATTCCGGGTCCAGCATCGCCTCGATCGAGGGAAAGGCGTGGCCGTGCCAGCGGTAGTTGATCTGCACGCAGCCGACGTCGAACGAGGGCCGTCCGGCGGCGATGCTCGCCCGGGCGAAGGCGAGCGCCTCCTCGCGGGTGCGAAACCAGTGGCCCTGACCCTCGCGGTTGATCGCCCAGGGCGAGGGCCTCAGCCGCCCGCCGAGGTTGCGGCCCGTCTCGGTGAGCGCGATGGCGTGCAGCACCTCGACCGGCACGCCGCCGCGCCGGGCGCCGGTGACGATCGCCCGCTCGCAGAGCGTGGCATAGGCCTCGTCGTCGGCGGCGGCAGGAAGCGGCAGGGCGGTCGCGCAGAGCGAAAGCGCCGCCACGAGGCGGAGGACCCGAAACACCATGAACGCGCGTCTCCCGAGGGGATGGAGCCGGCGCCAGAGCTAGAAGAACAGGGTTACCGGGCGGTTGACGAAGGCTGCGCGCGCCGCCAGAGCGGCCGGACCCTCAGAAAGCCGCGATAGCCGAGCTCGAGCACCTGCCGGAACGGCGTCCGGTCCAGCAGCCGCGCCACCGGCGCCAGCCGCGGGCTGAGCCGCCAGACCGCGAGGAAGGCCTCGGCGCCGCTCACCAGCGTGCCGTCCGCTCGCCGGGCATGGAACCGCGCGAGCGCGGTCTCCCGGTCGAGGTCCGTCACTTGCTCGACTGCCACGTCGCGCCACGCGGCCGCCTCCATGCCGTCCATGCGCTGGTAGGCCGCGATCTCGCGCCGGCAGATCGGGCAGCCGCCGTCATAGTAGATCTCGGCCGCAGCTCGGGGGTCTTTCGATGCTATCATTGGCAAACAAATAGGCGCCGCGCCGACATTAGCCAGCGCGGCCGCTCGCCGCGGCCTGGCTCGTTCCGGGCGGCGCCCGTCATGGGCGGGACCGAGGCCCATCCAATCCACAACCAAGCTGCCGCCCGCCCTTCAGTAGCCGAGCGCGCAGCCGTCCTTTCGCGGGTCCGAGGCTCCGACCAGCACGCCGGCGGCCTCGTCGATCAGGATCGCCTGGGCTCCGCCGAACGGGCTTGCGCGCCGTGCGATGGTATGGCCCAGCGCGGCGAGCCGCTCGGCGGTCGCCCGCGGGTATCCGGTCTCGAGCCAGAGCGTCCCGTGGTCGGGGAAGGAGCGCGGCAGGTCGATCGCCTCCTGCGGGTCCATCCCGAAATCGACCATGTTCGACACGAACCGGGCATGCCCCGCCGCCTGGTAGGCTCCGCCCATCACGCCGAAGGGCATTACGACCCGGCCCTCCCGCTTCAGCATTGCCGGGATGATGGTGTGGAGCGGCCGCTTCCCCGGCCAGGCCTCGTTCGGGTGGCCGGGCTGGAGCGTGAACCCCGCTCCGCGGTTCTGGTAGAGAAGCCCGAACCGCTCCGAGGCGAGCCCCGCCCCGAACCCGTGAAAGATCGAGTAGATCAGCGACACCGCCATCCGGTCGCGGTCGACCACGGTGAGGTAGACCGTGTCCCGATGCACCGCCTCGCTGGCCTGCCGCGGGTCGGGCAGGGTCGTCGCCGGATCGATCAGCGCCGCGAGGCGCGCCGCCGTCTCGTCCGACAGCATGTGCTCGAGCCGCGGGCTTTGCTCCGCCACGAAGCGGTCCCGGGCGTCGTAGGCCAGCACCGTCGCCTTGGCCTCGAGATGCGCGCGCTCAGGCCCCAGCGGGTCCAGGCGTGCGAGGTCGAAATGCGACAGGATCTTCGCGAGCAGAAGCGCCGTCGCGCCCTGGCCGTTCGGCGGCAGCTCGACGATCTCGTGGCCGCGGTAGGGCCCCGAGATCGGCTCGACCTCGTCTGCCGCGACGGCGGCGAGGTCGTCCAGCGTATGCGTGCCCCCGAGCGCGCGGAGCGATGCGACGAGGTCCTCGGCGACCTCGCCCTCGTAGAAGCCGGCCCGGCCGGACTGCGCGATCCGGCGCAGTACCTCGGCCTGGCCCTCGTGGCGGAAGAGGGTGCCCACGCGCGGCGCGTTGCCGCCGGGCAGGTAGTGGCGACGGGCCGCGCCCTGCAGCACCTTCTTGCCCTCGAGCCAGTCGGCCGCGACGCGAGGGGCGACCGGCACGCCCTCCTCGGCATAGCCGATGGCGGGCGTCGCCACCTCGGCGAGCGGCATCCGGCCCCAGGTCTCGGATAGGCGCACGAAGGCGTCGACGGCACCGGGCAGCGTGACGGCCGCCACCTCGTGCTCGGGCATCCGCTTCAGGCCCCGGGCGCGTAGCGGCTCGGGCGAGAAGCCGGCCGGGCTCCGGCCGGAACCGTTCAGGCCCCACACCCGGTCGGAGCGCGCGGGCTTGACCAGCGCGAAGGCGTCGCCCCCGAGGCCGCACATGTGCGGCTCGCAGAGCGCGAGCAGGAACGCCGCCGACAGCGCCGCATCGACCGCATTGCCGCCGCGGGCGAGGGTGTCCACTGCGACGCGGGTCGCGAGGGGGTGGGAGGTCGCCGCCATGCCGCTTGCCGCATAGACGAGCGACCGGCCGGGTTTCTGGAAGTCGCGCATCGATGTCCCCTGCGGCTGCAGCGGCGCAGTCAACAGCGCGTGCCGGTCGGAGGCAAGGGGCGATCGGCGGCGGCCCGCGGGTTCCTGCTCAGGCCGTTACTCGGGCGCCTCCGCCGTCGGCGTGGCGCAGTGGGCGCCGCCGGCGGCCTGGCCGGAGCCGAAGGCGAGCGGCGGGGCTGCGGCGAACGGGTTGATCGGCTCCGACATCGCGAGGTCGAGCGCGAGGAAGGCGACCGTCGCCGCGAGGATCGCGGCGGCGACGCCGAGCCGTCCGGGGCGGGCGGGCGCCGTCATCGCGCGTCCGCCCGGACGAGCGGCGGCAGAGCCGCGGGCTTCAGGAGGATCGGGCGCAGCCGGACGCCTACCATGGAGCCCGCGAAGGCCGCGGCGAACCAGACCCAGCCGTGCAGGCTGCCCGTGGCGATGCCCGAGAAGAACGCGCCGACGTTGCAGCCGAAGGCGATGCGGGCGCTGTAGCCGAGCACGAGCCCCGCGACGACGACGGCGCCCCAGGCCGACCAGCGCAGCCCCGCGACCTGTGGCGCCACCGCGCTCCGCCAGCGCATGGCGATGAAGGCGCCGGCGAGCAGCCCGATGTTGGTGAGCGAGGTGATGTCGAGCAGGACGCTCTCGCGAAGCCGCTCGGCATGGGTGGGCGAGGACCAGAAGGCGGTGGCGGCGAGGTCGGCGCCGCCGGCCTGCGCGATCTTGGCGCCCCAGAGTCCGAGGCCGTAGACGATCCCCCAGGGCTGGCCGGCGACGAGGAGGTTCAGCGTGGCGAGGCCCGCGAGCAGCGCCGCCGCAACGAGGAGCCGTGGCGCCGGCAGCCGCTTGCCGGGCGCGGCGAAGGCCAGCGCCACGAGACCCGCGGCCGCGAGGCCCACGAGGGTCGCGATTAGGCCGCCGGTCATCCCGAACGCGCCCTGCAGCGTGATCACCGGCAGGCTGCCGAGCTCGGTCCACCAGCCGAGATGCAGCGTGCCGAGGAAGGAGCCGGCGATGAAGGTGAGGAGCGCCACCGCGCCGATCGCGTTGCCCGAGCCTGCGTTGACGAGGGTGCCCGAGCCGCAGCCGAAGACGAGCTGCATGGCGGCCCCGAAGACGAAGGCGCCGACGATCATGCCGAGCCCGACCGGCGCGTGGGCACCGATGAGCTCGTCGGGCGCGGCGGCGAGCAGCGGGAT
>SKOX01000242.1 GCA_007119835.1 Paracoccaceae bacterium | reverse complement strand
TCCGCGCCGCCGCCCGCCCGTCCTTCTCCCGCCGTGCCTCCCGCCTCAGCGCCTCGGCCGACAGCTCGCCCTTGATCTTGAGTGCCTTCCCCGTGCCGTCCCCCGCATCTGGTGGAGACAGAGAATCACACCGCGCTGCGCGCGAAAAGCACCTTCTTGATTCAGGGGAACGGCTCGCCGGTATAAGCGGCACCTGATGCCCAATTACTCGGCACATGCGCGAAGCGGTAGTCCAGTGGTTCAACGTCGATTGACCGCCAGAACCGCGCATGACACGCGAGGCTTCGCTGGGCGTAACCGGGCGACGGAACCGGCCATACATCAGCCCGGACACCCGCGGCGGATCCTGAGCCGCCGCAGCGGGGGGCCACGCTGCCGGAGGCCGTGGAGGAGGCATTGCGGCGGAGTGCGAACCGCGCGGCTTGTGGCTGCTGCGGCCGAGGCAGAGGCCTCGACGCCGCGTTAGGGGAAATGCCATCCAGTCCCATACCGCCCGCAGGTGTCTGCCAAGGGTCTCGCCGCCGCATCCGGCCCAAATGCGGGACGAGGCGCGGGCCGGCTTCACTTAGCCTGGCGCAGTGCCGGCACGGCTTCCACCTCCGCACGCTCCGCTGCCTCGCGCGCCGTCTCCTCGGCCCAGCGCACGATGGCGAAGGTGCCGTCGAAGCGCTCGACGATGGCCGTGCAGCTCTCCACCCAGTCGCCGCAGTTGAGGTAGTGCGACGCCCCCGCCTCGCGGATCACCGCGTGGTGGATGTGGCCGCAGATCACGCCGTCGGCCTCGCGCCGCGCCGCCTCGGCTGCGAGCGCCTCCTCGAACGCGCCGATGAAGGCGACCGCGTTCTTCACCTTGAGCTTCACCCATTGCGACAGCGACCAGTAGGGCATGCCGAAGGCCCGCCGTGCCGCGTTGAACCAGGTGTTGAGCGCGATCGCGACGTCGTAGGCCTTGCCCCCGATCAGGGCGAGCCATTTCGCCTGGGTGATGACGACGTCGAAGAGGTCGCCGTGGATCACCAGGTAGCGCCGGCCATTCAGCGCCTGGTGCACGCAGCTCTCGACCACCTCGACCCCGCCGAAATGCGTGCCGTAGTAGTCGCGCAGGAACTCGTCGTGGTTGCCGGGGATGTAGATCATCCGCGTGCCGCCGCGCGCCTTGCGCAGAAGCTCGTCGATGACGTCGACATGGGCCTGCGGCCAGTACCAGTCGCCCTTCAGCGCCCAGCCGTCGACGACGTCGCCGACCAGGTAGATCACGTCCGCCTCGTGGGCCCGGAGGAACGAAAGCACCTGGTCCGCCTGGCAGCCCTTGGTCCCCAGATGCAGGTCCGAGAGGAACATCGCCCGCACCCGGGTGCGGGCGCGGGGCCTGTCCCGCGCGCCGGCGTCTACCTGCCGGGCGCCGCCCACCCAGGGCAGCAGCGTGGCAGGCCCGAGACGGCGCGGCCTCCGGGCGCTTCGCCCCTCCGCCGCACCGATCTGCCCGACCGTCTGTCGCATGGCGCTGCAACTACCTCAGAACGCTGACAGTCTCGTGATGATGCGGTGACGCCTCAATGACGGTGCCCAGGCGGCATCAGGAGCGTGCTGGCATTCGAGGTGTCACCGCGCATCTGCGGTCTCCGGCGCCGGGAGTGCCGACAACCCGGCCACATGCGTCCGCCGGCTTGGCTGCCTGCCGATCTGCCGCTGATGCTCGACGAACTGCCGGGCGAAGGTTTCCCAGGAGAAGCCCATGGCATGGGCGCGGCAGGCCTCGCCCGAGAGCTCAAGCGCCCGGAGGCAGGCTGCCGCCAGGTCCTCGTCGAGCACGCCGACGGGCGCGTCGCCGATGACGTCGCGCGGCCCGATCACCGGGTAGGCCGCGACGGGCAGCCCGCATGCGATCGCCTCGACCTGCACGAGCCCGAACGTGTCGGTGCGGCTTGGAAAGACGAAGACGTCCGCCGCCGCGATGTGCCCGGCGAGGTCGTGCCCCTCCTTCAGCCCAAGGAAGTGGGCGTCCGGGAACCTCCGCCGCAGGTCCGCCTCCGCCGGCCCCTCGCCGATCACGACCTTCGATCCGGGCAGGTCGAGCGACAGTAAAGCCTCGAGGTTCTTCTCCACGGCCACCCTTCCGACCGACAGGAAGATCGGCCGCGGCAGGTCGAGGGCCACGGCCCGCTCGGGGCGGAAGAGATCGGTGTCGACGCCGCGGCCCCAGAAGGCGAGGTTGCGGAAGCCGCGGGCCTCCAGACGCTGCGCCAGCGACGGCGTTGAGACGAGGGTCGCCGCGGCGGGCGCGTGGAAGGCACGCAGCGCGGCGTAGCTCCAGCTCTCCGGCACCGGCCAGCGTGCCGCGACGTATTCCGGGAACTGCGTGGCGTAAGCCGTGGTGAAGGGCGCGCCGTTCCGGAGGCACCAGCGGCGGACCTGCGCCCCGATCGGGCCTTCCGTCGCGATGTGGACGGCATCCGGATCGGCCGAGGCGATGCGCCGGGCGATCCGGCGGAGCGAGGGCAGCGCCACCCGGATGCTCGGGTAGCTCGGCAGCGGCACCGTCCGGAAGCCCTCCGGCGTCAGGAAGACGACGTCGTGGCCGAGGGCCCGGAGGCTCCGCTCGGTCGCCTCGAGCGTGCGGACGACGCCGTTGACCTGCGGGTGCCAGGCGTCCGTCGCGATCAGGATGCGCATGTTCGTGTCCCGAGCCGTTGCACTCGCCGATCCCGTAGCGTCTCCCCGTCTCATGCTTGTGACGAAACGCCGACAAGCACGTGACGGTGGCAACGGACGCGCGGCCGGCGGCAGTCCCGGCCGGTCGCTATGAACCGGGCGCCGATCCGCTTGCCGTGCGGTCGCCACACCTTTGCCGCAGCTTCAGATGTTGAGTTGCTCTGCCTGCGCCGGTACACTTCCCGTACGTCAGGAAATCATCCTGCACGATATGTGTCGGCATCATGCGCACAGCGAAAGCGATCATGCACACGGAAATCGAGCGGAAGTTCCTTGTCGCGAACGAGGGCTGGCGCTCCGCGATCGTGGGATCCTAAAAGCTGCGCGACGGCCTTCTCGCGCGCCTTGGAGACGGCAACGTCCGCGTGCGCCTCTCCCAGGACGCCGCGTGGATCACCCTGAAAGGGCCACGGGTCGGCCTTCGCCGGGCGGAGTTCGAATACGAGATTCCGCGGGATGAGGCCGAGGAGATGCTGCGCACCCTCTGCACCGGGCCGATCGTCGAGAAGACCCGATACTATGTCGCAGCCGGGTCGCTGATCTGGATGGTTGACGTCCACGAGGGCGACCTCACGGGCATCGTCTTTGCCGAAGTCGAACTCGAGTGCGAGACGCAGCCGCTGCCGCTTCCGACCTGGATCGGTCGGGAGGTCACGGGCGATCCGCGTTACCGCAAGAAGGTGCTGTTCGAGCGCGGCGAAGGGGTGGCGGCTCTCGTGCGGGACCTTGTGGGGGAACGGCGCCTCGCGTTGAAGTGAGATCGCGCCGAGCGATGGCACTCGGAAAGCCGCTCTGGCTGGGCATCCTGATCATCGCGCTGATCATCCCGATCTTGCTCGGCACCGCGTTCGGGAGCTTCTGACGCTGCCGCAGGCGGCTCAGGCCTCTGCGAGGAGGTGGAGCGCGTTCCGCCACGCTCGCGGCCTCTACGACGTCAACCTGATGATGCCCTCCCGCGTCGACTCCGCCGATCCGCGTCCCGCGGGATGAGGAGATTGCCGGATCCCAAGCCGGGCGCCTTCTGCCGGAGGCCTTACGGGCGCCCGGGTGCCGGGCGGGTGGTCGAGGCGCGCTTCCTGGGCGACCGCACGCGGATCAGCAGCGCGCCGAAGGATGTGCCGGTGATCGAGCTCAAGCCTTTGGTCGAGCCTGTGCTGGCCGAGGCGCCGGCCCGCTCCGCATGCGGGTCGCAGACG
>SKOX01000284.1 GCA_007119835.1 Paracoccaceae bacterium | reverse complement strand
AGCTTGCGGACCATCACCGCCTCGACGGCGGGCAGGAGCTCAGCCGCAGCGGCCCGGTCCGCCCCCAGCGCGTGCGCGAGCGCGAGCGCCGCCGTCATGTCCCAGCCCAGAATGGCGCCGGGAATGGCGCGCAGCTGGCCGCCGAGGCGGAGCGTGAGGTCCCAGACCTGCCAGCCTTCCTTCGTGAGTGGCCGGTTCAGCCGCGCCGGGCAGTCCGGGCACGGGCCCCGGCAGGCTTCGCAGTAGGCGCCGCCCCCGCCGAAGTGCCACTCGGCGAGGGCGCGGAGACGTTTTTTTCCTGCTCCAGCACCAGGCCCTTCGCGACGTAGGCGAGTTGGAAGGCCTCGAAGATCGGCCACACCTCCAGGAGGGCATCGACACCCTCCGGTGTCACAGGCAGCGGCCGACCCTCGGCGTCGCCGACGCCCTCCCAGGCATGCACCGCCCGCCGCGCGACAGCCTTCGCCATGGCGAGCGCGAGCGCCTCGTTGCCGGCATCCTCGGGCAGAGCCTCCACCGCGGGATCGGCGCGGGCCGCCATCATCAGCGCGCTCGTCAGCGGCTCGACGTGCAGCCGCACGCCGCAGCCGAGATCGAGCCAGTGCGGCGTGCGCGAGAGGTTTAGCTTCAGCATGATCAGTATCCCTCATGGTCGTTGACGAGCGTCACGGTGCACATCCGCTCCGGGCTCGCGGCCCTCGCCGCCTGCCAGTCGAAGGTCGCCTGGATGCCCTGCGGTCCGGCGATCTCGATGCGAGGCCGCGGCAGGTAGACGGCGTGCGCTGTGAGCGTCAGGCTCTCACCGCTGAGCAGTGCCCAGCCGAAGGCGAGTTCGCAGGGGGCGCCGTCGATCGCCTGGGTGATCAGCGTGGAGTCGGCGAAGCGCGCCTCGATCCGTCCGGTAAGTGCCGCCAGCCCCGGGTCGGCGCCGTCGATGCGCCCGTCGGCGCGGATGGTCTCGATGCGGTCGAGGCCGTTGGCGTAGGTGATCTCGGCGGAGACGACATTGCCGAGCGGCGCGCCGTTCCTGCTAATCGTGCCGTTGAAGTGGCCGAAGCGCTGTAACGACAGCGCCGTCGGTGTGCCGGCGCCCGACGTGGCTGCCACCGCTTCGCCCTGCGCCACCAGCCGCACCGTCGCGGTCAGCAGCCCCGAGCGCGCCATCTGCCACGAGAGCTGGTCGACGACGCAGCCGGTATAGAGGGCAAAGCGTGGCACCTCCGGCATCGCCGTCTCGATCGCGAGCGAGGGCAGCGTCCAGCTGCCGGAGCGGAATTCGTGGGTGAACGGGCCTGGCCCGGTGCCGGTCGACGTCGGCGTGCCGAAGGCCGCCTTCAGCCAGAGGCCGAAGTTCTCGACGTCGATCGGCACCACCACGTCGCCGTCGGCGGTCACCGCGTCCTTGATCGGCGCCACCGGATCGCGCCCCTGGCCGAGAAGCTCGGACGTCAGCAGCGGCTGCTCGGCGCCGAGCGAGGTGCTGGCGAAGGGCACCTGGCGCCAGCCCGAGGCGGGCGCAGTGCCATAGGTCGTCTCGAACGCAAGCGCCATCTGCGCCCGCGCCCCATGGGCTCGTGCCATGTCTTTTGTACCTCATCGTTGGTCAAAGCGCTCGTTCCGATCGGGCCTGACCGCCAACGACAGGCTCATCAGGGTACGGTATCCTGGCCACACGGCTCAGATTCTGATCTTGAGCCGTTCTTCTCTAGAGCCCGAATACTCGGCGCAGTACCCGCTCGCCGGCAGATGCCGACAGCGGCTTCTCAAGGCGGGGCAGCCTGGCGAAGCGCTCGGGCATCTCGGACGGCGCGCGTCCGGTGTGGAAGATGACAGGGATGCCCTCGGCGATCAGCCTGTCCGCAAGCTCGAAAGAGTCGCTGCCGTTAAGGTTTACATCAAGGATCGCGCCGTCAAGGTCCTCGGTCAGAGCGAACGCGTCCTGCAATCGCCCGACCGGGCCGACGACCGTTCCGCCATGGCTCTCGATCAGCTCGGCGACACTGATCGCGATCAGGTACTGGTCTTCGAGGACCAGGATCCGTCGGCCTGACAAGAGCCCCACTGTTAATCCCCAGCCCGCTTACGGCAGGGCGAAGGTGATCTCCCACTCTGCCCCGTCCGGATGGAAGGTGAACTTCGACGTGCCGCCCAGCATGTGCGGCACGCTGCGCTCGATCATCTGCGTGCCGAAGCCCTCGTGCCGCTCGTGCTCCTTCAGGCGAACGCCTCTCTCCCGCCAACTGAACGCCAGCATTCGCTCGTCGTTCCGCTCGACGCGCCACGAAACATCCACGGAGCCTGCCTCGGACTTGAGCGCGCCATACTTGACGGCGTTCGTCGTCAATTCATGAATGGCCAGAGCCAAGGCTTGGGCGTCGCGGGGGCTGAGCGTCACCGCCGGTCCGTCGAGGGTGAACTCGCGTCCTTCCTCTGCGCCGACCGCCTGCAACTCAATGCAAACGAGTTCGTGCAAATCGACGTCATCAGAAGGGCTGCTCAGGAGGAGGTCCTGCGTGCGGTTAAGCGCGCCCAGCCGCGCCTGGAACGCCGGCAAGAACGCGTCAAGATCGGCGCTGCTCCGGCGGGTATGCGCTGCGAGCGCCTGGACGTTGCTCAGGATGTTCTTGACCCGGTGCTGAAGCTCGCCCAGGAGCACATGCTCCCGCCGCCGGTTCGCGCGATCTTCGGTGACGTCGCGGATCGCCAGGATGATCAGATCGATGTGGTCGAGACGGCGGCCGTTCAGGATCATTGTCCGCCGGCCGATGGTCTCGAACTCATGCTCGACCTCGTAATCGTCGAACGAGGACTGTTCGGGCAGGATCTCTTCGAGAAGCTTGCGCAGCTCCGGGATGTCCCACTGGCCGTTGCCGAGCTCATAGATCAGGCGGCCCTCGGTTTCTTCCGGCGCGACCATGAAATTACGATAGAAGGTCTCGTTAGCAAAGTGCACCCGCAGGTCCCAGTGCAGCACGACCAGCGCTTCACGGACGCTGTCGATCAGCTTTTCGCCGAACTCCCTGTGGCCCTCCAGTTCACAGCGCTGCCGCTCGCGCTCGGTGATATCCGAGATCGCCAGCAGGATCACGTCGCCGTCCTCTTGCTGCATCCGTCGCGCATTCAGCAGCATGATCCGGTGGCCGATCTGCTCGAAGTCGTGCTCGACGCGGTAGTCCTCGACCTCGGTCTTTTCACTCAGAACCTCGTCGAGCAGCCGGCGCAGACTGGGAATGTTCCACTGGCCGTTGCCGAGATCATAGACCAGCTGACCCTCGGCCGTCTCGGGCGAGACCTCGAATTGCAGGCAGAAGGCCTTGTTGGCGCGCAGCACCCGCAGGTCCCCATCGAGCACCAGAAGCGCCTGCGCGATCGTCTGGACGATTGCATCGGCATAGTCGGTCATTCCGTCGTCATGCGCTCATGCCCCCGCTGCTACCTTGAGGCCGATCGACGTTCAGTGCAACCAAGGCCTTCCGGCGCGGACAGACGGCTGGCTACCGCAGTCGCAGGTACCGAGGCGCGGGCTGGAACGCGATCAAAACAAGGGATCGGCCGTTGAGTAGTGCAGCACGATCGGGATGACGGCCGCCTTCAGGCTAGCCGCTCCTTCTATGGCCAGATCGACCGGCCGCGGCGCCTCCGCCTCGATCCAGTCGCAGAGGCCGCCGAGCGTGCGATCGGCGGACAGCACGGCGCCGACGCCGGAGGCGAGCGTGGCGAAGGCCAGGTCCCGGCCGCTGCCGGCCTGCACCACCGCCTCGATTTCGGTGCGGTGTTGATAGTGGTAGCGCAGCGGCGACAGCGTCACCGCGGGCTCGCCAGAATCACCGTCGCGGAGGATCAGCAGGCCCGCCGCCGGCACCCGCTCGGGCAGGCCCCCGCCGCGGAGGACCTGTGCCGGTTGCGTCT
>SKOX01000023.1 GCA_007119835.1 Paracoccaceae bacterium | reverse complement strand
TGATGGCTGCGAGCAATCACGCCGCCTACCACATCCGGCCCGAGCATGTCCGCGACGCGCGGCGCGGCTACTTCGCCAGCATCACCTATGTCGACGAGAAGATCGGGGAGATCCTCGACGTACTCGGGCGCTGCGGCTTTCCCGAGGACACGGTTGTCGTCTTCCTGTCCGACCATGGCGACATGCTCGGCGAGCGCGGGCTCTGGTTCAAGATGTCCTTCTTCGAGGGCTCGGCCCGGGTGCCGATGATGATCGCGGCACCCGAGCTGCCGCCCGGCCTGGTGACGGCGCCCGTCTCGACCCTCGATCTCGTGCCGACGCTCGCCGCGCTGGTCGGCCTCGATCTCGAGGAGATCGCGCCCTGGAGCGATGGCGAGAGCCTCCTTCCGGTTGCGAGTGGAGCGGAGGCGCGCGGCGCGGTGCCGATGGAATATGCAGCGGAGGGATCGGAGGCGCCGATCGTCGCGCTGCGTGACGGGCGCCACAAGCTCGTGCTGTGCGAAATCGACCCGCCGCTCCTCTTCGACCTCGAGGCCGACCCTGACGAACGCACGAACCTTGCCGGCGATCCGGCCCATGCCGGGCTGCTCGCCGCCCTCACGGACCGGGCGCTCGCCCGCTGGGACCTCGGCCGGTTCGACCGCGAGGTCCGGGCGAGCCAGGCCCGGCGCCTCGTCGTCTACGAGGCGCTCCGCAACGGCGCCTATTATCCCTGGGACTACCAGCCGCTGATCCGGGCGTCGGAGCGCTACATGCGCAACCATATGGACCTGAATGTTCTGGAGGCGTCGAAACGCTACCCGCGCCGCTCGTGAGCTGGCGGTCCACGCCGCTCGGCTCGGCGTCCGCGCCTTCATCGCCAGCTACAACGCCGAATGGCTGATCGAAAAGAACGGCCACCTCAGCCCGCACGCCATGCGCCGACAGCACGACCTTGCGACCACCCCCATGGCCGCGTGACGCAACCGAGTGTCCAAGGACCGGGTCCGGTTCACGCCCTTTCTACAGATTTTTGGTTGATCCCTTCGGCAGGTCCGCCCGCGCCATGGAGCTGGACGGGGACTACATCCGGATCATACGCCGCAGCCAGGTCGCGTCCATGTCGTTGCAGTCGTTGGCGAGCGCGCCTTCCCTCCGGAAGGGGATGCTCGGAACCGCCCTGCACGCGCGGGGGAACGGCTTCGTGCATGGGATTCCCACAAGGCCACCGGAAGACCACGACGCTCGTCGCCGGCCGCCGCATCGACGGCATGGTCGCCCCCATGGTTCGCGACGGTCCGATCAACTGCGACTGGTTCAAGGCCTATGTCCCGCAGGTGCTGGCGCCGAACTTCCGCACTGGCGACATCGTGATCATGGACAACCTTTCCAGCCACAAGCGGGCCTCATGAAGAGAAGCGGCTCGGCTGGAAGTGGGAAAGGTCCGCGCTTGGAGTCTGACCGGTAACGGCTTCAGCGACGAGCCGTCCGGTCTTGGGTCCTGATGTGAGGCCTATGTGATGATGGCCGAAGGCGGCAAAAACCCGGGTACCGTCAATCTCGCCGATGAGCGGCAGGCTATCGGCTGGCGCCGGGCGGTGTCCGAGCCACTCTTCCTCTGCAACCGCCTCGAGCGAAGGGAAGGCAAGTCGGGCATGGCGGCGCAGGAACGCTAACGGGGCGCGAGAGGGACCTGCCCGTGTGCCGCCGAACTCCACTATTCCGGCACAGCGCAGACCCGCCTTCATCGGCGTGGCGACGAACTTGCCGGCTGCGATCATCACGGGGCGCCGCGGCCCGCCAGTCGCGCCCTTGAACACCACATGATAGCCGCGCTCGCTCTCGAGCGGGACGACGATGCGGAGTGCGTCCATGATTGGTTTCGACCAGACCCCGGCGGCAATGACGCATGCATCGCAGTTGAGGGGTCCGCTGTCCGTGGCGACGCATCGCAACCGGCCTCGCTCGATTTCGATCCCCGTCACGTTCGCCCTGAGGATCCGGCCACCAGACCCCTCGAAAGCTGCAGCAAGAGCGGCGACGTACGCGCCTGGATCTCGAACGAAACCGTGGCCGCGCAGCGATGCTATCAGACCGGTGCTGGGGCCGAGCGAGGGCTCGTGCCGCTGCACGTCCGTCCCCTCAATGATCGTGGGCTCGAAGCCCGCAAGGGCGCGAAGCTCCCAGGCGTAGGCATCGGCATCGAAGGCACGGCGATCGGCGTAGGCGTAGGCGTAATCGCTCTCGACGAGCCACTGAGCCGCGGGTGTGCCTTCTGCGAGGGCACGGTGCTGGGCCACGCTGTCAGCGACGATCTGCGTGAGCCCCTCGGCGATGCGGCGGGTGTCGCGGTCGTTGGCGACTGCGAGATACCTCGCAAGCCAGGGGGCCAGCTTCGGGAGATAAGGCCAGCGGAGGTAGAGCGGGGAGTTGCGATCGAGCAGATAGCGCGGCAGGCGGCGCGCGAGCTTCGGGCCGGTCACCGGCACGACGGCGCAGGCCGCGAGGACGCCTGCATTGCCGTATGACGTAGCTTCGCCGGGCCCGATCCTGTCGACCAGCACGACGTCGACGCCGGCTCGTCTCAACCAGAGGGCCGCCGAGACGCCGACGATTCCCGCCCCAATCACGACCACGATGCTCGACGCAGACACGCCACTTCCTTCTGCAACGAAGCTGGTGAAGCTCTCGGTTGACAAGCCCTGCCTAGCGCTCGCACTATTGAGAAGCAATAGGCGGTATTGGATAGCAATATGCCTTTAATGGAGACGCGGGACGAAGACGCCGTGCTGACGGTTCAACTGAACCGGCCCGAGAGGCTGAACGCGCTCAATGCCCCGCTGCGGCGCGCGGTCGGCGACCTTCTGGGCCACGCGGCAGGCGACGAAGCGGTTCGGGTGGTGGTACTGACGGGCAGTGGCGACCGCGCCTTCTGCGCAGGGCAGGATCTTGGCGAGAGCGCCGAGCTTGCGGAAGGAGCCGGTCCCGAATGGATGGCCGGCTGGCGGGTCTATTTCCACGCATTTGCACACTTTCCGAAGCCGATCGTGGCTGCGATCAATGGCGTTGCGGCGGGTGCAGGACTGCAGACGGCGCTCCTCGCTGACATACGGGTCGCCGTGCCGGAGGCGCGCCTTCTAATGGCTGAGGTGAATGTCGGGCTGCCGGCGATTGTCGGCGGCCACCTGCTCGGCGTCCATCTCGGTCTCTCGAGGGCGATCGACCTCGTGCTGACGGGCCGAGAAGTACGTGCAGGGGAGGCGGCAGAATGGGGTCTCGTCCATGAGGTCGTGCCACCGGAGGCGCTCGCCGAGCGCGCGGCCGCCATCGCTCGATCGCTGGCGGAAAAGCCACCGACGGCGCTCCGGCTGACGATGGCGCATCTGCGCGCCGGCCGGCGTGAGGGATTGCTTGAGGCCGAGGCCGCGGCGGAGCGCTATCAGAGCGCGGCCATCGCTACCGGTGCGCCCCAAGCGGAGATGGGGCGATTTTTGAGCCGCCGGACTGGTCGCGCGGCAAAAGACAAGCAGGAAGGCCAGGCATGTACGAATACCTGATCGTCGAAAGGCGCGATGCGGTCGAGACGGTGACACTGAATCGGCCGGGCGTATTGAACGCCTGGCATGCGCCAATGCGCGTTGAACTCGCAGAGGCGCTCGAGGCGGCGAATGCCGAGGAGGCCGTCAGGGCCGTGGTGCTGACGGGTGCAGGCGACAGGGCCTTCTCAGCTGGTCAGGACCTCTCCGAGTCAAAGGCATTCGAAGGGGAGCGGGCCGAGGCTTGGATCGAGGAGTGGCGACGGCTCTATGGCGCGATCCGGGGCATGCGGAAGCCGCTGATCGCCGCTCTGAACGGCGTCGCCGCGGGTTCAGCCTTCCAGGTTGCGCTGCAGTGCGACATCAGGGTCGGGCACCGCGGCAGCCAAATGGGCCAGCCAGAGATAAACTCCGGCATCGCCAGCACGCTGGGTCCTTGGCTCATGAAGGAGATGCTGGGCCTGTCGCGCACAGTCGAGCTCACGCTCACCGGCCGGATGATGGACGGTGAGGAGTGCCACCGCATCGGGCTGATCCACCATCTCGTCGAGCCTCACGAGGTCCGGGCGAAGGCGATGGATATCGCGGCCGAATTGGCGGCCAAGCCACCCGTCGCCATGCGTCTCAACAAGCAGCGCTTTGCGGAGATGACGCAGGCAGGGTTCGAGGACGCGCTCTCGGCGGGCAGCCGTATTCAACGCGAGGCCTACGCAAGCGGCGAGCCGCAGCGTATGATGGAAGCCTTCTTCGCGGAGCGCGCGGCACGCAAGCGGGGCTGAGGCGCGATGGATCTGCTTGAGCATCAGGGCAAGGCGTTGTTGCGCCGCTACGGCATTCCGGTGCCCGATGGCAGCCTCTGGCCGGAGCGGCCGAACGCGCCGGGAGGGTACGTCGTCAAGGCGCAGGTCGCTGCCGGAGGCCGGGGCAAGGCCGGTGGCATACACTTCGCGGAGGACAGCGCAGCGGCC
Organism: Paracoccaceae bacterium; assembly: GCA_007119835.1. Taxonomy (GTDB): domain Bacteria; phylum Pseudomonadota; class Alphaproteobacteria; order Rhodobacterales; family Rhodobacteraceae; genus Amaricoccus. The sequence goes on along the minus strand of SKOX01000023.1, from coordinate 9,242 downwards.
GACGCGTTGGCGCGCGGCCTTCTCGACCGCAAGATCGGCGGCCATCGGGTTGACGCGATCCTGATCGAGCGCCGCCTTGACATTCGCCGCGAGGACTACCTCGCCGTGGCGCTCGACCGCGACCGGCGGTGTCTCACCCTCGTCCACGCACTTGGAGGCGGCGTCGAGGTGGAGAGCCTGCCGCCGGAGGCGCTGACGCGGGTGCCGGTCGATCCTCTGATTAGATTGCGCGACTTCCATATCGCGAGGGTGCTGGAGGCGGCGAAGGTCGAGGGCGAGACCCGGCGCGCCTATGGCGAGGTTGTGCGGGCGCTCTACAGGCTCGTCGTGGCCGAGGACGCGACGCTCGCCGAGGTCAATCCGCTCGCGTTGACGGCCGACGGCGGTGTCATAGCGGCGGACGCCAAGGTCACTCTTGACGACAATGCGCGCTTTCGGCGTGACACGCCGGATGACGGAGACGCTCAGGCGGCTGCTGCGAGTACGCTCGAGCAGAGCTTGAGGGCCACAGGCGCGGTCGGCGTCGAGGTCGATCCGGACGGCGACGTTGTCGCTGTCGTGAGCGGCGCGGGGCTGATGATGGCGACGCTCGACTTGCTCGTCGAGCGGGGCCACAAGGTGCGGGCGGTCGTGGATCTAGGCGGGACGGTTCTGGCGGGGGGCGAGGTGCTCGCGCGGGTCTTCGCCGCCGTGGCGGCCGCCGGTCCACGCCTGACCTTGCTCAATGCCTTCATGCAGACCGCTCTCTGCGACGAGTTTGCAAGAATGCTCGTGCAGGCTCAGGAGATGAGCCCGCTGCGCGGGAGAGTCGTTATCCGGCTGAAGGGACGGCAGGCTGACGAGGGGCGCCGCCTGCTTGTCGAGCGGGGCTTTCAGGTGCACGAAGACCTAGTGCCTGCGCTCGACGGTCTCGCAGATGCGGCCAGAGGGCGATGATGGCGATCCTGGTCGACGGCGAAACGCGCATTCTCGTGCAGGGGATCACCGGCCACACCGGCGCCAATCTCGCGGCCCGGATGCGCGACGAGGGCAGTCCGCTTGTGGCCGGCGTCTCTCCAGGGCGGCCTGGAGGGAGGATGGCCGATGCCCCCGTCTTCGCGTCGTGCAGCGAAGCGGTGGCGGTCACCGGCGCGAATGCGAGTTTCGTCTGCGTGCCGGCGCGGTCGGCCCTCGATGCGGTCATCGAGGCCGTCGCCGCCGGACTGCGCACCATCGTCGTCTACGCCGAGGGCGTACCCGTCCACGACGCGGTCTTCATGAGCGCCTATGGCGAGGCGCGCGGTGCGCGCATCCTGGGGCCGAACAGCGCGGGCTGCATCAGTCCTGGGCAGGCGAACCTCTCGGACCTGAACGAGCGCCTTCTCGTCCCAGGTCCGGTTGGGATCGTCTCGAAGAGCGGGACGCTGACTTACGAGGTGATCGCGGAGCTTAACGGGCTCGGACTGGGTCAGAGCACGGTGGCCTGCCTCGGCGGCGACCCGGTTGTCGGCACCAGCCACGCCGATGTGCTGAAGATGTTCGACGCAGATGCTGCAACGGAGGCTGTCGTTCTCATCGGCGAGATCGGCGGGCGCAGCGAGCTCGATGCGGCCGAGGTGGTCGCGCAGATGCGCAAGCCGGTAGTCGCCTACATCGCCGGGCTGCACGCTCCAGCAGGCAAGCGGATGGGGCATGCCGGCGCGCTTCTCGGCTCGGCCGATGAGAACGTGCCGGGGAAGCGGGCGGCGCTGGCCCAGGCCGGTGCGAGCGTGGTGCCGGATCTGCTCGGCATCGCCGAGGCGGTGGCGAATGCGCTCACACCGCCGCGGTCGGAAGAAGCACGCAGGACGGAAAGGCAGTAGACCGGAGGCAAGGCCCGTCGGGCAGGCCCGTCGGGCAGGCCCAGCAACAGGAAAGAGGAGAAGGCGAATGTCCATTAGGTTGAAGAGACGAGGATTGATCACGAACCGGCGCGGGCTTCTGCTCGGCGGTGGCGCCGGGCTGATGGTGAGCAGCGTCGGCTTCCCGTTTCGCGCTCTCGCCGCAGACCGCCTCGTGGTGGCGGACCCTGGAGGACCGTTCGAACCAGCGTTCTCAGCGGCGTTCTACAGGCCCTTTGAGGAGGCACATGGCGTCCAGATCGTCAACATTGCCCGCGAGCACCAGCCCACGAGCCATGTCCAGGCCATCGTCGAGACGGGCAACTACCAGTGGGACGTCGTCACTGTCACGCAGGCGGACCAGGTGCTGCTCGGCGAGCGCGACCTGCTCGAGCCGCTCGACTGGGACGGCGAGCACATGGACGACATCATGCCCGAGGCGCGGACGGACGTCTGGATGGGCACCGATGTCTACGCGACGATCCTCGCATACCGCAGCGACGTTTTTGGGGATGAGGGGCCGCAATCGTGGGCGGACTTCTGGGACGTCGACCGCTTCCCAGGCCGCCGCGCCCTGCGCCGAAGCCCGATCGACACCCTGGAGATCGCGCTTCTCGCCGACGGTGTAGCTCCAGATGAGCTCTACCCGCTCGACATCGACCGCGCACTCGACAAGCTCGACCAGATCCGCGAGCATGTCGACATCTGGTGGACTGGCGGCGCGCAGACGAGCCAGCTGCTCGAGAGCGGCGAGGTCGACATGCTGCCGACCTGGAACGGTCGGGCGCAGACCGTTATCGACGCAGGGGGGGCGGTGGCAATCCAGTGGAACCAAGGGCTCTACTCAATCGAGGGATGGGCCATTCCGAAGGGCGCGCCGACGGCCGATCTTGGTCGCGAATTCATCAAGTTCTGCGCTGATCCCGAGCGACAGGCAGCCTTTACCGACGAGCTCGCCTACGGACCGACGAACCCACGCGCGTACGACTTCATAAGCGAGGAGCGCGCTCGGGAGTTACCGACAGCGCCGGGCATCATCGAGAGGCTGATCCTCGCCGATCAGGATTGGTGGGGCGAGCATCGAGAAGAGGCAGACGAGCGGTTCAACGTGTGGCTTCTGACCTGAGGACGCCGCCACGGCCTTCGGCCGACTCCGGGCACGGAGCGGACGCGTCTGGGGCGCTCGGGCCGCGGGACACCGCGGCCGGCCGTGCCCGCTGCAAGCTCGAGGTGAGGGGGCTGCGCAAGTCTTACGGCGACTTCGTCGCACTGAAGGGCGCAGATTTCGAGCTGCGGGACGGGGAGTTTCTGACCCTGCTGGGGCCGTCAGGCTCCGGCAAAACCACGCTCCTGCTCGCCATCGCCGGACTTAACGAGCCCGACGGTGGCGAGATTCGGATCGACGGGCGGCTGGCGACATACCTGCCGCCCTATCGCCGCGACATCGGCATGGTCTTCCAGAACTACGCGCTCTTTCCGCACATGACGGTTTACGACAACATCGCCTTCCCGCTCAAAATGCGGCGGTGGGCCGGCGAGCGTGTGCGGCCGGCGGTGGAACGGGTGCTTGGCATCGTCCAGCTTCCCGAACTCGCTGATCGCTATCCCATGCAGCTCTCAGGTGGCCAGCAGCAGCGTATCGCCCTCGCGCGTGCCCTGGTCTACGAGCCGTCGGTCATTCTGATGGACGAGCCGCTCGGCGCGCTCGACAAGAAGATGCGCGACCGTTTGCAGCTCGAGATCAAGCAGCTCCACAAGGAGCTCAACATCGCCGTGCTCTACGTCACGCATGATCAGGAGGAAGCGCTGGTCATGTCGGACCGCATCTGCCTGATGCGCGACGGCCAGATCGAGCAGCTTGGGCCCCCTGACGAGCTCTACTTCCGGCCGCGCAGCGTCTTCGCCGCGGACTTCCTCGGCGAGTCAAACCTGCTGAAGGGCCGATGCGCCACCACCGTGGCCGGCAGGGCGAAGGTCAAGCTGGTCGATGGCGGTCTCGTCGAGTGCCTGTGCGACGCTGCACTCGAGGCGGGAGCGCCCGTGAGGGTGATGGTCAGGCCGGAGGCGATGCGCCTCCTGCGCGAAGGCGAGCGGGCCGAGAACGAGCTCACCGGGATCCTGCACGACACGGTCATGAGCGGTGGCACCACCGTCGACCGTTTCGCCACCGCAGGCGGCGTGATCCTGATGGCCAAGCGCCTGACAGACGGACTTGGCGCCAGGGCGCTGCCGGGTGAGACTGCGCGCCTCGGCTTCGCGGCCGACCGCGCTTTCGCGATTACGGAGGGTTGAGGCGGATGGCGGAGCCGTCCGCAGCTTCCCGGCGGTTCCGGTGGCTCTCTACGAGCTGGCCGCTTCTGCCGGCGATCGTGTTCCTCAGCGTCGCCTTCGTCTATCCCGTTGCGCTGCTGCTCAGCGCGAGCTTCACCGACGCAACGGGATCGCTGTCTGCCGTTCACTACACGCGCGTCTTCGAGTCGCCCGTGGTGAGCCGGGTGCTCGTCATCACCTTTCAAATTGCAGCCTGGACAACGCTGCTCTGCGTGATCGCGGCCTACCCGGTTGCCTACCTCCTCGCGACGGCCGGCCGGAACGTTCGGAACGTCCTCATCATCCTTGTGTTGATGCCGTTCTGGACGAGCTTCCTCGTCAGGACCTTCGCCTGGATCGTGCTCCTTGGCCGCAACGGCGTTCTCGCCGAGGTGGCTGCCGTCTTCGGCGCCGACGCGCCGCGGCTCCTCTACAACTTCACTGGCGTGATGATCGGCATGGTCCATGCGCTTATGCCGCTCTGCGTTCTGACCATGCTCGCGGTCATGGAAGGGATCGACCGCTCCCTGGTGCGTGCAGCTTCGACGCTCGGGGCGCGTCCCGGACAGGCTTTTTTACGCGTCTACCTGCCGCTGTCGCTGCCTGGGGTGGCGGCCGGAGCGCTGCTCGTCTTCATCACCGCGCTCGGCTTTTTCATCACGCCGGCGCTGCTCGGCAGCGAGCGCGAGACGGTGATCGTGCAGCTCATCATCTTCCAGATCAGGGACATGCTGAACTGGGGTTTCGCCGGTGCGATCGCCGTGATGCTGCTCCTGCTCGCGCTCGTGATCTTCTACGCCTACGATCGGCTAGTCGGGCTCTCGACACTGTCGGGTGGAGCGATGCGGGTTGACGTCACGGCGCGGCGCAACCCGATAGGGTGGCTCGGCGCCCGCGCAGGTTCCCTCGCAATCGCGATCGCCGGCACGCTGCTCGACGCGTTTGCCGCCGCGCGCGAGCGGATCCTGCCGCCGCGAGCGGACCGCCCGAGGCGCCCCGTCGGCACCTGGCTCCTGTGGAGTGCGGCGCTTCTCATTATTGGATTCCTCGCGGTCCCGGCCTTTTTCGTCATCCCCGTGAGCTTCACGGAAGGGCGCTTTCTGTCGTGGCCGCCGCAAGGCTTCTCGCTTCAGTGGTACGAGGCCGTCCTCGGCAGCCCGGCTTGGACTGGCGCCGCCTTGCGCTCGCTCGTCGTCGCCATCGCGGCGGCGACGCTCGGCATCCTGCTCGGCGTGCCGGCGGCGTTCCACATCGTGCGCCGCGCGCGCTATAAGACAGCGTTGATCGGCTTTCTTGTCGCGCCCATCGTCATGCCGAACATCATCATTGCCGTGGCGCTCTTCTATCTCTTCGCGGGCATCGGCCTCGTTGGGACGCTGACCGGCCTTGCCATAGGGCACACGGTCCTCGCCGTGCCCTACGTCGTTGTCACGATGGTCGCGGTTCTGAAGAGCTACGATCAGCGCCTCGATCACGCGGCGTACACGCTCGGCGCGACACCGGCGCGAACCTTCCTCCACGTGACGCTGCCCCTCATCAAGTCTGGGGTCCTTGCGGCCTTCATGTTCGCTTTCGTCATCTCCTTCGACGAGCTGACCATCGCGCTCTTTCTCGTCGGCGGCGGGACGGCGACGCTGCCGCGGCGGATGTGGGACGACGCTCTCCTTCAGGTGAGTCCGTCGCTTGCGGCGGTCGCAGCCATGGTGCTCGTCTTCATGACGGCGATCATCCTCATCTCGGAATACGCGCGGCGGCGCGGGAGCAGCGGCGGGTGAGCGCGCTCTATGCCGACCCGCTGAGGGCGCGCGATCCTGGCAGGGGTGCCGCGCACGCCCCGACCTACTGGCAAGCGACGGCCGGGCCGGAGCCGCGGGACGACGGGCCGCTGGCCGGCGACCGCGACTGCGACGTCGCCATTGTCGGCGGCGGTTATACCGGCCTCTCGACCGCCATGCACCTGCGACGGATGACCGAGGCATCGGTACTCGTCCTTGAGGCGAACCGCGCGGGCTGGGGCTGCAGCGGACGCAACGGCAGCTTCGCCCGACCGGCCATCGGCCGGGTGCCTTACGCCGACTGGCACACACGCTGGGGTGCGCCGGCCGCACGATGGATGTTCGCCGAGGCGCTCTCCGCGCTGGAGACCGCCCGCGACGTGATCGCCACTTGCGGCATCGAGTGCGACGCGATGGCGGACGGCTGGCTCAAGATCGCCCACCGGCGCGACCGTCTGGATGCCCTCCGCCGCGAGCAGGCGATCCTTAAGGAGCGCTTCGACTGGGCGGCCGACTTCATCGATGCCGAGAGCCTCGCGGCCGCCCATGTGCGCGGCGGGGAGGCACACGGTGCGCTGCGCTGGCCGGTTTCCTTCGCCATGCACCCGCTCAAGTTGGCATTCGGCCTCGCCGTTGCTGCGCGCGGTGCCGGAGCGATCGTCCATAGTGCGTCACCGGTTCTCGCGATCGAGCGCGAAGGGCGAAGCTTTCTCCTGCGGACGCCTGGAGGCAGCGTGCGGGCCCGCAAGGTGGTGATCGCCACGAACGGCTACACGCTCGAAGCACTTTTTCCTGCGCTGCGGAACAGGCTTCTGCCGGTTCTGTCGAATATCGTCGTCACCCAGCCGCTGGACGCCGAAGAGATCGAGGAGGGAAATTTTCTGACGACGGACTGCATGACTGACACGCGGACAATGCTCTATTATTACCGGCGCCTGCCCGACGGGCGGATCCTGCTCGGCGGAAAGGGCCCGCTCGCTGAAAAGCCGGCGGCGATGGCTGAGCACAGGCGTCATCTTCTCGCCGTGGTGGCGCGAAAGTTTCCTTTCGTGCGCGTGCCGCGGGCGGACTATTTCTGGGGCGGGTGGGTCGCCCTGACATGGGACGCGATCCCGCACGTCGCGACGGCAGAGGACGCTCCCGAAATTCACTATGCGCTCGGCTATGTCGGCAGCGGCGTCGCCTTCAGCATCCATGCAGGCCGTCGACTTGCCGAGCGGATCGCCGGGACCGGAGGCGCCCTGCCGCCGCAGGTCGAGACCGTGCTGCCGCGCTTCCCGCTCGCAGCCTTCCGGCGGATCGGGCAGGGCGCCGCGATGCGCCTCCACGCGCTGCGGGATGCGCTGTGACTTGTGACCAACCTCCGCTCTACCTGACGGATGCGGACGTCGAGGCGCTCGCACCGCCGCCAGGGGCGCTGGCCGACCTCGTGGCGTCGGCGTTTCGCGAAAAAGCTGGCGGCGACGCCGTGGCGCCGCCGAAGTCCGCGCTGAGGCTTGGCACCACCGGGCTCTACTGTCAGTCGATGTCGGCTGCGGTCGCACGCGTCGGCGCGGGGGTGAAGTGGGTCACGCTGCCCCGCGACTCCCGGGCGCGCGGCCTGCCGCATGTCTCTGGCGCCGTGATCCTCTGTGATCCCGACACGGGGCGCATCCAGGCGATACTCGAGGCGGCCCGTCTCACGGCGTTACGGACGGCCGCAATGTCCCTAGTCGCTGCACGCCACCTCGCCCGCGCAGACAGCGCCGTGCTCGCACTCGTGGGCTGCGGCGTGCAGGCGCGGGCCCATCTCGACGCACTTACGACAGCTTTCCCGATAACCCGCGTTCGTTTGCTTGCGCGACGGGCGAGCTCGGCTGAGGCATTCGCGACGGCCGCCGCCAGAGAAGGCCTGGCTTTTGACCTGTGCAGCGGGCCGCTGGCGGCGCTCGCCGGAGCGGATCTCGTCGTCAGCTCGGTTCCCGCCGCGCCCGACCTATCGCCCTTCCTCAATGCGGCCTCTGTCGCGCCCGGGGCGTTGGCGATCATGGTCGACCTTGGGCGGTCCTGGATCCCTGGGAGCCTGGATCATTTCGACGTCGCCGTCACTGATGACATTGAACAGACCGCGGCGCTTGCGCCGAGCAATCCCGCGTTCGCAGCGCTCTGTTTTTCTGGCGATATCGCGGATCTTGAGGCGGCGCGTCTGCCAGAACGCACGGGCGTCGGGCAAAGGGTCGCCTTCGCCTTCGCAGGCAGCGGCATCGCCGACATCGCCGCGGCCGCCGCCGTCCTGTGTGCGGCGCGTGAACGCGGAGCGGGGCTAGTTCTGCCTTCGTGATCAGGCGCCGCCGATTGCCTTCGAGATCGCGCGCGCCGTTTCCACGACAACGGGCGCGAGCTGCTCCTCAGCCGTCGCGATCGACCAACGCGGATGGGGCACGGCCACGTTCACGGCAGCCGTTACCTGTCCCCGATGATCGCGCACTGGCGCAGCGACCGAGATGTCCCCAACGAAGGTCTCTTGATTGCTCAGGGCGTAGCCCCGACGCCTTGCCTCTGCCGCCCGCCTCAGGATCCGCTCTGGATCGACCTCCGTATAGGGAGTTCGCGCCGTGATCTCGGTCCGGGCGAGCAGTTGCCGCGCGGCTTCCTCGTCCATGTGGGCAAGCATAATGCGGCCGGGTGCGGTGCAATAGGCGGGAAGCCGGGCACCGAGCACGATGTCGACGCTGATGACGTTGCGGCTCGGGAAGCGGGAGACGTAGATAACCTCTGGGCCGTCGAGCTCGGTGAGATTTACGGTTTCGTGCGTCCTCTTGCTGGCTTCGAGCAGGTAGGGGAAGGCAGTCTCCACCAGCGCATCATTGCGCAGATATGCGAAGCCGAAGTCCAGCACTCGCGGGGAGAGCGTGTAGCGACGGGTCTCAAGGTCCTGCCGGAGATAACCAAGCGCCTTCAGGGTGTAGAGGAAGCGCTGAGCCGAGCTGCGACTCATGCCCGTCAGGTCGGCAATGTCCGACAAGCTGAGCGATCGCGGCCGGTTGTAGAAGGCACGCAGGACTTGGAGACCCTTCTCGACGCTGCCAACGAAGAGCCGACCGTCGATCGCCGCGCCAGGCTCCCTTCCATTGTTCTTGTCGAGGCGAGCCCTCTTAACCGCGGAGGCAGATCTATGCTCTGACAACTTCGCCCACCGCTCACCTTGGGTTTCTCGCACCTGCGCTGACATACTTTAAGTTGTCGGCCGCGGGAAGTGAGCGCCTCCCAGGGGCGCAACACCAAGGTGCGACAAAGGGCATACCGCGCCCCATCGCAG
>SKOX01000327.1 GCA_007119835.1 Paracoccaceae bacterium | reverse complement strand
GCTGTGGCATCCTCCTCGACCTCGCCAACCTCGCCTTCTCGGCGAGGGTGCGCGAACTCGGTCTCGTCAGCTACCTCGCCGGCTTTCCGCTGGCGCGGATCGCCGAGATCCACCTGCCGAGCGCGTGGGGCCGGCTCGCCGGCTGTCCAACGGGCGCGCTGGCGGCGGCGGTCGACCTCGAGCGGATCTGGGGCCTCTACGCGCTCTTCCTGCACAGCGCCGGCCGGCTGCCCACGCTCGTCGACTGGAAGGAGCCGGCCCCTGCCTTTCCCCACCTCATCGCGGAGGCCGAACGCGCCGCCCGCGTCATGACCGCAGCAACAGGAGCGAGCAATGCACGCCATGCCTGACCTGATCGCCGAGCGCGCGCGCATAGCCGCGTCCGCCGCGCGGCTCCGCCCCGACCTCCCGCCCGACCGCGTTCAAGAGCGCCACATGGCCTGGCGGCACGCGCTGATGCAGGAGCGGCTGGTCCGGGCCCTCGTCGCCCGTTATCCGGTGACGGCGCTGATGCTCGGCGGCCCGCTGTTTCCCGGCACCGCCCGCGCCTTCGCCCTCGAGCACCCGCCGCGAACGCCGGTCCTCGGCGAATGGGGCGACGCCTTCCCGGGCTTCCTCGCCGGCTTCCGGCCGACGGAAGACGTGGCCTTCCTGCCGGATGTCGCGCGGATCGAGCGTGCGGTCTGGCGTGCCCTGCACGCGCCCGATGCACCGCCGATGAGCCATGCCGATCTTTCTGTGGCGGCCCTGGCGCAGCCCGATCTCCTGTTCCTGCGGCTGCATCCCGCGCTCGGAACGGTCGGCTCGCGGCATCCGGCGCTCTCGATCTGGTCGCGGCGGGTCTTTGGCGAGCTCGCCGACGCGACGGTCGCCTGGTCGCCGGAGAGCCTCTTCGTCTCCCGCATCGGCGACCGGGTCCATCTCGAACGGATCACCAAGGCCGAGATGGCCTTCCTCGACGCGCTCCGGTCCGAGGCCTGCCTCGCGGAGGCCCGCGCCGCCGGCACGGCCGTCGCGCCGGGCTTCGGCTCGGCGCGCCTGCTCGACCGCCTACTCGCGCTCGGGCAGATCACCGGCGCCTGCTGAGGTGGTGGCCCATGCGGGATAGCCGCGACACCGCGCTCGACCGCCTGCTCGACCGGATCGGCTGCGCGCTCGCCCGGCGCCTCGACAAGCCGGCGGGCAGGCGCGCGCCCCATACACACGGCAACCTCGACGCGCTGGCGGCGGCGCTGATGCCGGGCGACGTGCTGCTCGTCGAGGGCGACTCGAAGATCGGCGCCGCGATCAAGTACCTGACCCAGTCCACCTGGTCGCATGCCGCCCTCCACGTCGGGACCGCCCTCGATCCCGCAGGCCCGCCGATGCTCGTCGAGGTCGAGATCGGGCATGGCTGCATCGCGGCACCGCTCGCGAAGCATGCCGATGCGAACCTGCGGATCTGTCGTGCCCGCGGCCTCGGCGAGGCCGACCGGCGAGCGGTGACGGGCTTCATGGTCGAGCGCATCGGCCTGCGCTACGACATGCGCAACATCCTCGACCTCGCGCGCTACCTCCTGCCGGAACCGCCAGTGCCGCGCCGCTTCCGGCGCCGCATGCTCGCCCTCGGCTCGGGCGACCCGACCCGCGCGATCTGCTCGTCGCTGATCGCCCAGGCCTTCCAGTCGATCCGCTACCCGATCCTTCCCGACATCGTGCACGAGGAGGGTGGCGACGATCATGCACGGCGGCAGCGGCTCGAGATCCTCCACATCCGGCACCACTCGCTCTTCGCGCCCCGTGACTTCGACCTCTCGCCTTACTTCGAGATCGTCAAGCCCAGGCTCGCGCCGGACTTCGACCACCGGCGGCTGACGTGGAGCGAGGACAGGCGTCCTTGCCCGCAATGAAAGAAGGCCGGCAAGCGCTGTGCGCAAGCCGGCCAGTGGATCAGGGAGGTCGAATGCGAAGGCTCGTCGGCCGACCGCATCCCGCGGCCAGCCGATCGAATGCCCTACTGGATCGTCGCCGTGCGACCCTCGAGGACCTGCTGGGCGTGGGTCTTGCGCTGCTGCATGTCCGTCGTCTGGCTGAGAACCTGCTGCAGCTGGCTGATCTGGCTCAGCGACAGCTCGGTCACGTCGACGTCGTTAATGCCGATCCGGTTCAGCTCGCGGGCCACGGAGAGCTCGAGCATCGACAGGCCCATCTCCATGGTGCCGAGCGCCGAGGTCTGGGTCTGGGCGCTGGCGGTGGTCCCGACGGCGCCGAAGGCGAGGCCGGCGGCGAGCGTGATGGCGGTAAGCGTCCTGGTCATCTGATAGTCTCCTCTGCTGCGTTGGTGCCCTGCTGTTCGAAGGCTTCGGCCGGTTGTTACGGAATGCCTCGTATTTTTTTCTTGGCTCTTTCGGTTGAAGATCAGGCGTGGTTCGGCAGGAAGACCAGACTCGTCCCGTTGATGCAGTGGACGATCTCGGCGCCGACCCGCAGGATGTGGCCGAAATGGCTGCCGCAGCGCCGGCAATGCACCTCGATCATCGTCCGGTGATCGTCGGCCCGGCCGGTGTAGACGTTGGTGTGGTCGATGTCGGTCAGCACCGTCCGCGGCCGGGCGTGGTAGAAGAACACGTAGCCCTGGTCGATCTCGGCGCGGTGCTCGGAGCTGTAGACGTGGAGGTTGCAGCCGCGGCAGTGGAACGCGCCGGGACGGTAGTCGTCCCAGAGATCGCTGCTCTCGGGCCATTCCATGTCGCCCTCGCGCAGGATCTCGTATTGGTGGTCGGTGAGCATCGCCCGCCACTCGGCCTCGCTGCGCTGCACCGCGAAGACGAACGGATCGTGTGGCGCCTCGCTGGCCAGCTGCTGCGCCCGCGAGGGCCCGGATCCGGCGGCAAGCGCCCCGAGGCCGCCGGAGAGCGCGAGAACGCCGCGGCGCGATAGGGTATCCATGCTTCGGTCCTCCTGCGAAATGTCTCGTCGGAGGCCGGTTCGCGCGCACGGGGCGGCGCGTTACGCGCCGACGCCACCTCGGGATCAATCCACCGTGAACCGAACCTCGCGGCAGCGCCGGGCCGATCTTGATCGAGCCGTTCTTGATCGGCGTGGCCCGGCGCTCCCGGTGCCGTGGCCCGCCGGCGTAACAACGAGGCCGATCCGGCGAAGTGCAGCCGAGCAGTCGGAGAAGACGCGCATGCGCGAAGCACCGAACACCATGCCTCCGCCGCACGGCGGACGGCAGGACGAGGGCCCGCGGCCGGGCCGGCGACCGCTCGTCCGGCGTCACGGTCTCGGCCGGCGCCTCGCGCACTGGGTCTGGGCGGTCAGCCTGCTCTTTCTCGCCACATCCGGGCTCAACATCTTCCTCGCCCATCCGGTGCTGCACATCGGCAAGCAGTCGGGCTTCGAGTTCGACAATTCCGTCCTCGCGATCGGTGCCGTGCGTGACGCGGACGGCGAGCGGATCGGGGTCACCGAGATCCTCGGCCACCGCTTCGAGACCACGGGCGTCCTCGGCGTCTCGAACGGCCACGCCCGCGCCGTGCCGTCATGGGCGACCACGCCGTCCTTCCCCGACCTCGCGACCGCGCGGGTCATCCATTTCTTCTTCGCCTGGACGCTGGTCGCGGCGCTCGCGCTCTGGCTCGTCGCGGGCCTGCGTGACGGTCACCTGCGCCGGAACGTCCTGCCCCGGCTGTCCGACGTCCGCGGCGCTCCAGGCCAGTGCCGGCGATACCTGCGCCTCGATTTCCGCGAAGGGGGCGGCTACAACGCCCTCCAGAGGCTCGCCTACGCCGCCGTCCTCCTCGTCCTCCTGCCGCTCATGGCCCTCACCGGCCTCGCGATGTCGCCGGCCGCGCATGCCGTCTTTCCGCCGCTCGGCCCGATGCTGGGCGGCCGCGAGACGGCGCGGACCCTGCACTTCGTCGTCATGGTGCT
>SKOX01000106.1 GCA_007119835.1 Paracoccaceae bacterium | reverse complement strand
GGTCGCCGCGAGGTCGCGGCGCGCCCGCTCGATCTGAGCCTCGGCCCGCTCGGCCTGGGCGACGAGCCGCGCCTCCCGGCTCGGCACCAGCGCCAGCGTGTTCTCGAGCTCCCGGACCACGCGCCGCGCCTGCAGCGTCGCCCGCTCCTGGTCGTCGGCCCGCGTGCCCGGCACTGCACCCTGCTCGACCAGCCGGCGCACCCGCTCGAGATCGCGCTCGGCCAGCGCCAGCGCGTCCCGCTCGATCGCGAGCAGCGCGCCCGTGTTCTCCGCCTCGGCCTCGAGCTGCGCCCGCTCCGCCTCGATCGCCGCGAGATCGGCCTCGGCCTGGGCAAGCGCGAGGCGATACTCTGAGGGGTCGATCTCCAGGACGACCAGGCTGCCCGGGATCAGGTTGCCGCGCGCGAGATCGGGGTGCCGCCAGACGATCGAGCCTCGCACCTCCGCCACGGCCTGCCAGGTCTCCGCCGGCCGCGCGGTGCCGAAGCCCCGCGCGAGCGGCGCCGGCGCGCCCTCGCTTGCCTGCACCACCGTCACCGGAACCGCGCGCTCGAATGGCGGATGCCGCTCCGGCCCAGCCCGTGCCGCGACAAGCGCCACCGTCACGCCGACGGCTGCCAGAACCGGCACGACCACCCCGAGAAGCCGTATCGCCCGCATCAGACGGCTTCCTCCGCAGGCCCTTGGAGACGCCAAAGCGGCCGTGCGCGGAAAGCGCCTGTTGCAGCCAAGCCGGCAGGCACGCCTTCTGTCAGCCAGATCATCGAGAAGACGCCAGCGGCGCCGCGCCGGGCGGGAAAAACGCGTATCAACCTGCCTCCGCCTGTCCGTGAGGGTATAATCCGATCATCGCCGAGCTGACGCCTCAGCCGCCCGCTGGCCGCCTGTCATGCTCACATCTGCTCGACGCTTCAATGGTATCATCAGGCTTCCCACCATGGGAGGGTCAAGCCTTCCGTTGCGCCTTGCCCGCCCACCGGAGGAAGGCGCCTGCCACGCACAGGGAGCGCGCGGCCTTGCCGATCGTGACAAGGGCGAGAAGGCGCAGGAGCGCGACGCGAAGAGCGCCTGCCGCTGGCGTCAGCGGGTTGCCCACGACCGCCGGTCAGGACAGGAGGAGCGACCGGGCGCCGCAACGCCGGAAGCAGGCGGCGCTGCGACCGAAGGCGCAGCCGTGAACCGGAGACAAAGGACAACGAGCGCGACCGAAACGCGGGCCATGTCGGTTCGGGCCCGATGGTGGAGATCGGCGCAGGCGGCGTCTGCGTCCGCCGCACCTGTGTCCAGCGCCCGAAGAGGGCGCACCCCCGTCAGGACGCAGCGAGGCTTCTGGCACCTTTTTGATCCATGTCAGGGTCGGCAAGACGCGCCACCGTCCATATGTTCGGCAGGACGCAACGAGCGAGGCGACGCACCCCGACGATGTTTCCGCGGCTCTGGCATTCTCTGGCACGCACGCTCCGCAGGCATGGCGCCTGCGCCGGGGCTCTGGTCGTTCTGGTCATGCTGGCCGGGATTGTAGAGGCGCATCCGCATGGCGGTTCGGCCCAGTTGAGCACCGGCGCCGGTGACGCCCTCCTGCTGCCCGACGCGGCGAAGGTCGACTGCCCGCACGAGACGGGCCACCAGCATGCCGACGGCGAATGCTGCGTCGGCCCCGGCTGCGTGTCCGCCCTCGTCTGGGCCGCCTCGTCTGCGGAAGACGACACCGCAGCGCGCGCGGATGCGCCCTGCGGCGCGTCCAGCGTTCCCGACGCGTCCCTTGAAGGCCAGTTCCGCCCACCCCGCGCCTTTCCTGCTGCCTGAGCGGCGAACGCCGTTCCGCCGAGATCTGTCGTGCCGCGCGATCCGGTCGCGTCCGGGCGGCGTCCCCAGCAGGAGATCATGCCATGCAGCAACGAGCCCGGGCCGACGCGTTCGACCCCGAAGCCCGATACGCCACCGCCACCCTCCTCGTCCCCGGCATGGGCAGCGACCACTGCGCCGGCATCGTCGCAACGTCGCTGCGCCGGCTCGAGGGGATCGCGGACATTCGCACCAACGTCGCGATGCACCGGGTCGAGGTCGCCTTCGACCCCGACCGCCTCGAGCCCGGCGACCTCGCCGCGGCCGTGGAGCGCGCCGGCTACGACGTCGATCGCGTCACCACTGAGGCCCCGGGTCCGCAGACGGTCAGGCTGAGCGTCCCCGGCATGGGCAGCGACCACTGCGCCGGCATCGTTTCGGCCTCGATCCGGCGCCTGCCCGGGATCGCCTCCGTCGACACCAACGTCGGCAGCCACCGCGTCACCGTGGGCTTCGACCCGGATCGGACCGGCGCCGGGGCCATTCGGGCCTCCGTCGAGCGCGCCGGCTACGACGTCGCCCGGGTCGATGCCGGGCAGGGTCCCGCCGCAGCCCCCGTCGACGACGACGTCGAGGAGCGCTACCTCGCGCAGGCCTGGGGCCGGCTCGTCTTCGCCGCGATTCCGACGACGCTCATCATGATCCTGATGATGCCGCACATGCTCGTGGCACCGATCCCGGGCTATCTCGCCATCGTCGCCATGCTCGCCTTCCCGGTGGTGTTCCTGCGCGGCGGCTGGGCGACGCACCGCTCGGCCTGGCGGGCGCTGACCAACCGCACGGCGAACATGGACGTGCTGATCTCGATGGGCAGCCTGCCGCCCTACTTCATCGGCCTGGTCGGCTTCTTCACGCCGATGGTCTCGTTCATCGAGATGGCGGCCACCATCATGACCTTCCATCTCGTCGGGCGCTATCTCGAGACCCGGGCCAAGGGCCGCGCCAGCCAGGCGATCAAGCGCCTGATCACGCTCGGCGCCAAGACCGCCCATGTCGAGCGCGACGGCCGCGAGGTCGAGGTGCCCGTGGCCGAGCTCGCCGCCGGCGACATCATGGTCGTCCGCCCCGGCGCCAAGGTTCCGACCGACGGCGAGATCGTCGAGGGGACGAGCCATCTCGACGAGTCGATCGCCACCGGCGAATCCGTGCCCGTCGAGAAGGGCCCCGGTGAGCGCGTGATCGGCGCCACGATCAACAAGGAGGGCCTCCTGAAGGTCCGCGCCACCCGCGTCGGCGCCGACACCTTCCTCTCCCAGGTCATCCGCCTCGTCGAGCAGGCGCAGGGCTCCAAGGTCCCGATCCAGGAATTCGCCGACCGGGTCACCGCCCGCTTCGTGCCGGCGGTCATCGCCGTCAGCCTCCTGAGCCTCGTGGTCTGGGTCGTCTTCGGCGAGCAGCTCCGTCCGGTCCTCGAATGGGGCGCGACCTTTCTGCCGTGGGTGAACCCGGACATTTCGCCGCTGATGGCCGGCCTTCTCGCCGCCGTCGCCGTCCTCGTCATCGCCTGCCCCTGCGCGCTCGGCCTGGCGACGCCGACCGCGCTGATGGTCGGCTCCGGCATGGGCGCCGAGCGCGGCGTGCTGATCCGCTCGGGCGCGGCGATCCAGACGCTCAAGGACATCAGGGTCGTCGTCCTCGACAAGACCGGCACCATCACCCGCGGCCAGCCCTCGCTCACGGACGTCCACGCCCTCGAAGGCTTCGACGAGGCCCGCGTGCTCGCCGCCGCCGCCGCCGTCGAGGGCGGCTCCGAGCACCCGCTCGGCCAGGCCATCGTCACCGGTGCGCGCGAGCGCGGCATCGAGATCCCGAAGCTCGCCGACTTCCGCGCCGTCACCGCGCGTGGGGTCGAGGGCACGATCGAGGCTACCCGCGTCCGCGTCGGCAGCCGCCGTCTCCTCGAGGAGGCAGGCATCGACGCGTCCGACCTTGAGGAGCGGCTGCGCGCGCTCGAGACCGAGGGCAAGACCGCGATGCTCGTCGGCATCGGCGACCGCGCCGCCGGCCTCGTCGCCGTCGCCGACACGATCAAGGAAGACAGCGCCGCCGCGATCCGCGCGCTCCACGACCTCGGCATCCG
>SKOX01000160.1 GCA_007119835.1 Paracoccaceae bacterium | reverse complement strand
GGCGGTCTTCGCAGGGTTCGCCGTCGAGCCGGCGATGCTGGGCGAGCCTGCCGCGGCCTGGGCGGCGCTCGTCGCGGCGCTGGCGCTCCTGTCGCTCGACGGGGTGGACGGCTTCTTCGCGCGGCGCCAGGGGCTCGAATCGGCCTACGGCGCCCGGTTCGACATGGAGGTCGACGCGCTCTTCATCCTGGTGCTGGCGCTGATCGCCTGGCACCTCGGCGAGGCCGGCATCTGGGTGCTCGGGCTCGGCCTTCTGCGCTACGCCTTCGTCGCGGCCGCCTGGGCCTGGCCGGTGCTCGACCGGCCGCTGCCGTGGTCGCGACGGCGCAAGACCGTCTGCGTGATCCAGGTGGCGGTGCTGACCGCGCTGCTCGCGCCCGTCGTGGTGCCGCCGGTGTCGGGCTGGCTCGCCGCTCTGGCCTTCGCGGCGCTGGTCTGGTCGTTCGCCGTCGACATCCGCTGGCTCCTCGCCCAGCCGCGCGAGGGGCGATGACCGCCGCCTTCAGGAGCGGCTGGGGGCTCGCGCGCTCGCTGGCGATCTATCGCTTCCGGCCCTGGCAGTTCGCCGCGCTGGCGCAGTTCTACCGCGGCTTCGTCTCGCCCGGCGACGTCGCCTTCGACATCGGCGCCCATGTCGGCAACCGCACCCTCGCGCTGCGCCGGGCAGGCGCGCGGGTGGTGGCGGTCGAGCCGCAGGGGCTTTTTCACGGCTTCCTCCGCCGCACGCTGCCGGGCGACGTCACGCTTCTGCGCGTGGCGGTGGGCGCCGAGCCGGGCGAGGCGGCGCTCGCGGTCTCCCGGCTGCATCCGACGGTCTCCTCGCTCAGGGCGGACTATCCGCAGGCGGTGGGCGCCGCCGAAGGCTTCGAGCATGTCGCCTGGGACGCGGCGGAGACGGTCGCGGTGACGACCCTCGACGCGCTGATCGCCGCGCACGGGCACCCGCGCTTCGTCAAGATCGACGTGGAGGGCTACGAGGCCGAGGCGCTGGCGGGGCTGTCCGAGCCGGTGGCCTGCGTCGCCTTCGAATACCTGCCGGCGGCGCTCGACGTCGCGGCGGCGGCGGTTGCCCGGCTCGAGGCGCTCGGGCGCTACCGCTTCAACCTGATCCGCGGCGAGGGCGACAGCTTCGCGCTCGCCGACTGGGTGGACGGCCCTTCGCTGCTCGCGGCGCTCGGGGACATCGCCCGGGACAACCGCTCGGGCGACGTCTACGCCCGGCTGACCGAGGAGGGCCAGCCATGACGGGGCGTGTCGTCGCGATCGTCGTGGCCCTCGCGGTCCTGCACCTGATCCTGATCCAGCCGAACCATCCCCACGCGATGACATGGGCCGCGCTGAAGCTGGTGCCGCTCGAGCTGCCGTTGATCGTGCTCGGGCTGATCGCGGCGCCGGCGGCGGTGGCGAAGCCGTTCCGGGTGGTGCTGACCGGCTTCCTCACCCTGATGCCGCTGGTCAAGCTGGCGGACTACGCCGCCTACGTCTCCTACGCCCGCGGCTTCAACCTGGTGCTCGACGCGCATCTGCTGCCGGCGGCCTGGAACCTGACGAGCGGGTCGATCGGGACCTTGCCGGCGCTCGGGGCGCTCGCGGGTGTCCTGCTCGCCACGGCGCTGCTCGCGGCGGTCGTCTGGTGGGCGACCGGCGTCATCGCCGCGATCGAGCCGCCGCGGCCGGGCCGGATCGTGGCGGGGCTCGCCATCGTGCCGGCCGCAGCCGTCGCCGTGGGCGACGTCGAGCGGTGGTGGCGGCCGTTCCACCCGGGCTCGGCGGCCTTCACCGCCCGGCTCGCGCTCGAGCACACGCGCGCCATGGCGGATACGCGGGCCGATCTCGCGCGCTTCCGCGAGGAGGCGGAGCGCGACGCCTTCGCCGCCGTCCCGGCCGAAACCCTGCTCGCGGGGCTCGAGGACATCGACGTGATGATCGTCTTCGTCGAGTCCTACGGGCGCTCGACGCTGGAGAACCCGCGCTACGCGCCGACGATCCGCCCGCGCCTCGCCGCGATCGAGGAGGATCTGGAGGCGGGCGGGCTCGCCATGCGGTCGGGCTGGATGACCGCGCCGATGGTCGGCGGGCAGAGCTGGCTTGCCCACGCCTCGATCCTCTCGGGCCTCTGGATCGAGAACCAGCGCCGCTACCAGGCGCTGATCGCGAGCCCGCGGCGCACGCTGATGCACTACGCTGCGGATGCCGGCTACCGGACGGTCGTCGTCGCGCCGGCGATCACCCTCGCCTGGCCGGAGAGCGGCTATTTCGGCTACGAGGCGATCTATCCGGCGGCGCGGCTCGGCTACGAGGGCGAGCCGTTCAACTGGGTGACGATGCCCGACCAGTTCACGCTCAAGGCCTTCGAGCGCCTGGAGCTCGCCCGCACCGACCGGCCGCCGCTGATGGCCGAGATCGCGCTGATCTCCTCGCACGCGCCCTGGACGCCGGTGCCGGAGCTCGTCGACTGGGACGCGGTCGGCGACGGGACGGTGTTCAACGAGATGGCGCGCGCCGGCGACCCGCCGGAGGTGGTCTGGCGCGACCGCGACCGGGTGCGCGACCAGTTCCGGCAGGCGGTGGACTACTCGCTCGAGGTGGTGGGCTCCTTCGCCCGCCGCCACGCCGAGAACCCGCCGCTGATGATCGTGCTCGGCGACCACGAGCCCGCGACCTTCGTGGCCGAGATCGACAGCTTCGACGTGCCGGTGCACGTCATCGGGCCGCCCGAGGTCGTGGCGCGGATCGAGGGCTGGGGCTTCACGCCGGGCATGACGCCGGCTGAGGACGCGCCGGTCTGGCCGATGAGCGCCTTCCGCGACCGCTTCCTCGCCACCTTCACGCCGGAGGCGCCGGAGCAGGCGGCGCTCGAGGAACAAGACAGCACGGCGTGGCGTTGATCCGCCCGGGCGCGGGCGTAGCCTTTACCTCGATCCGCCCGGGCGCGGGCGTGGCCTTTACCTCCGGGGCTGCTAAACTACTGTCATGGAACGGACGCACTTCTCGGACGGCCGAACGCACGGGGATGGGGATGGATCGGGCACATGTGACGGACGCGGTGTGGAGCCGCCTCCTCAAGGCGCGGACGAACGGCGCGGCCGATCCGCTGCCGGGCTGGAACGCGGCAGAGCGCGCGGCCTGGGCGCTCTACACCCCGATCGCGCGCGCCGAGGGGCCGTTCCTCTTCGCCCAGGTCGGCCAGTCGCTCGACGGCCGGATCGCGACGCCTGCGGGCGACGCACGCGACATCTCCGGCCGCGACGGGCTCGCGCACCTGCACCGCTGCCGGGCGCTCGCCTCGGCGGTCGTGGTCGGGGTCAGGACCGCGCTGCATGACGACCCGCGGCTCACCGTGCGCCTCGTGCCCGGGCCGAACCCGGTGCGGGTGGTGATCGACCCGCAGGGGCGGCTGCCGAACGGCGCGAAGGTGCTCAACCCCGACGGCACGCGCCGTATCGTCATCCAGGCGACGGACACGCCGCGGCCCGAGGGCGTCGAGGTCGTCCGGCTCGCGGCGGTCGACGGCTGGATCAGCCCGCACGCCATCGCCAAGGCGCTCTTCGCCCGCGGCCTTCCCCGCATCCTCGTCGAGGGCGGCGGCGTCACCATCGCGAAGTTCCTCGAGGCCGGGCTCCTGCGCCGGCTGCACATCTCCGTGGCGCCGCTGATCATCGGGGCAGGCCCCGCCGGCCTGTGCACGACGCCGGTCGCCAGCCTGACCGACGCGCTCAGGCCCGAGACCCACGTCTACGGCCTCGACACCGACGTGGTGTTCGACTGCGTCCTCGATCAGGCCGGCAGCGCCAGCACGTCGAGGTGGCCGACGGTGCAGGACGAGGCGCCCGCGGTCGCAGCCGCGCGCCGCGCCTGACCCCATTCCGCCGCCCCGCATGCACCCGCCTCCGCCGCCGCGGCGGCGACGTCGGTGGCGAGCGCGGCCT
>SKOX01000002.1 GCA_007119835.1 Paracoccaceae bacterium | reverse complement strand
GCCGCCGCCGCGGGCTTGGCGTTGATCAGGTCCTGCGGCATCACCGTGTCGATGTCGACCGAGCTCATCCGCTCCTTGATCGCCCGCTCCATGCGCAGCAGGCCGACACGGTACTGGTTCTCCATCAGCTCGCCGACCGAGCGCACCCGGCGGTTGCCGAGGTGGTCGATGTCGTCGATCTCGCCCCGCCCGTCGCGCAGGTCGACCAGCGCCTTGATGCAGGCGATGATGTCCTCGCGGCGCAGGGTGCGGACCGTGTCCTCGGCGTCGAGGTCGAGGCGCATGTTCATCTTCACGCGGCCGACGGCGGAAAGATCGTAGCGCTCCGGGTCGAAGAACAGCGAGTCGAACATGTCCGACGCCGTCTCGACGGTCGGCGGTTCGCCCGGGCGCATGACGCGATAGATGTCCATCAGCGCCTGCTCGCGGTTCATGTTCTTGTCGGCCTGAACCGTGTTGCGGATGTACGGGCCGACGATGATGTTATCGATGTCGAGGACCGGGATCTCGGTAATCCCGTTGTCGAGCAGCGTCTTGAGCGTGCCGCCGGTGACGTCGCCGGTGCGGTTGTCGACGTCCCAGGTGAGTTCGTCACCCGCCTCGGCCCAGATCGCGCCGTTGGTCTCGTCGATGATGTCCTCGGCGACGAACCGGCCGACGATCGCGTCGAACGGCACGAGGATCTCGGTCGTGGCGCCCGAATCCTGCCACTCCTTGACCATGCGCGGCGTGACCTTCTTGCCCGCGGGCGCGATCACCTCGCCGGTGCCTGCGTCCACGATGTCGAAGGTCGGCTTCGAGCCGCGCAGCCGCTCGGGGAAGAACCGGGTCGCCCAGCCGTTCGTCTCGCGCCGGTAGGGGATCACGTCGTAGTACGACTTCATGATGCCCTCCTGGTCGAGGCCGAGGGCATAGAGCAGCGTCGTCACCGGCAGCTTGCGGCGGCGGTCGATGCGGGCATAGACGAGGTCCTTAGCGTCGAACTCGAAGTCGAGCCACGAGCCGCGGTAGGGAATGATCCGGCAGGTGAAGAGCAGCTTGCCCGAGGAGTGGGTCTTGCCCTTGTCGTGGTCGAAGAACACGCCGGGCGAGCGGTGCATCTGGCTGACGATCACCCGCTCGGTGCCGTTGACGATGAACGTCCCGTTCGGCGTCATCAGGGGCATGTCGCCCATGTAGACGTCCTGCTCCTTGATGTCCTTGACCGAGCGCGCGCCGGTCTCCTCGTCGACTTCGAAGACGATCAGGCGCAGCGTCACCTTCAGCGGCGCGGCATAGGTCATGTCGCGCTGCATGCACTCTTCGACGTCGTATTTCGGGTGCTCGAGCTCGTAGCGGACGAACTCGAGAACCGCCGTCTCGTTGAAGTCCTTGATCGGAAAGACGGACTGGAAGACCCCCTTGATCCCTTCGCCGTCCATCGGCTCGGCCATGTCGCCCGACTGGAGGAACAGGTCGTAGGACGACTTCTGCACCTCGATGAGGTTGGGCATGTGGGCGACTTCACGGATCTTCCCGTAGAACCGACGGATGCGCTTGTGACCGGAGTTCAGCTGAGCCATGCTCTTCCTACCTTTTTGCAGCCCGGGCGCGTCCGGCGGGGAACGGACGGCGCGGGCCTTGCACGACGGCGGGTCCCATCCTCGGTCGACTTCCCACATCGACCGCCCGGACCCGACGCGTCCGTCACGAGGCCCCGGGAGGTGTGGGGCATCCTGAGAGACGCATGTGGCTGGACCCGCGCGCCCGCGGGTCCAGCCGATATAGTATGTATCGCGACCCGTCGGGCCGCGACCGCGATCACTTCAGCTCGACCTTCGCGCCTGCACCCTCGAGCTGAGCCTTGATCTTCTCGGCCTCTTCCTTGGAAGCGGCCTCCTTGACGGCCTTGCCGCCCGCCTCGACCAGGTCCTTGGCCTCCTTCAGGCCGAGGCCGGTGATCGCGCGGACTTCCTTGATCACGTTGATCTTCTTCTCGCCTGCCTCGACGAGGATCACGTCGAATTCGGTCTTCTCTTCCTCGGCCTCGGCCGGGGCCGCGGCGGGGCCGGCCATCATCACCGCGCCGCCGGCGGCGGGCTCGATGCCGTACTCGTCCTTGAGGATCTTCTTCAGCTCCGCCGCCTCGAGCAGCGTGAGGCCGACGATCTCCTCGGCCAGTTTCTTCAGGTCAGCCATTTCTTCCGTTCCAATCTAGATCAGGTGGGTTCCGGGTCGACGGCCCGCGCGATACGCGGGCCCCTGGTTTCCGTTCAGGCCGCCTCGCGCTCCTCGAGCGTGGTGAGGATCGCCGCGATGTTCGCGGCCGGCGCGCCGATCGCCGAAGCCAGCTCCGCCGCCGGGCTGCCGATGCTCGCCACGATGGAGGCGATCATCTCCTCCCGCGACGGCATGCTAGCCACGGCCTTGACGCCGGCCTCGTCCAGCGGCGTCGCGCCCATCGCACCCCCGAGGACAACGAGCTTCTTGTTGTCCTTGGTGAAGGCGTCCACGGCTTTCGCCGCGGCCACCGGGTCCTCCGAATACGCGAGCACCGTCATGCCCCTGAGCATGTCGCCGAGCGTCTCGCTCGGCGTGCCCTTGAGGGCGATCTTGGCGAGCCTGTTCTTGGCCACACGGACCCCGCCACCGGCCTGCTTCAGCCGGAGACGGAAATCCGTCATTTCGGAAACCGAGAGGCCCTCGTAGTGCGCGACCACGACGACGCCAGAGCTTGCGAAGATCTGGCCGAGTTCCTCGACCACGACTTCCTTCTGGGCTCTATCCACGGTTCTCTCCAAGTTTGGCCTCCGGGTCCTCCCCTTCGGCCGGCTCTCGTTCGCGGGTCTCCCCGCGTTCGGGTCCGTTCACACGGGTCCCGCCAAGACCGTCCTCGAGCCCGGGTCTCTGAACCCCTGGCCCCGATCCTGATCGTTCCCCGTCTCGGGCAGGCTTTACGGGTCTCCCCCACCCACCGTCTCGGACAGATCGGGGAGGTCGCCCTCCCCGGAACACCCCCGGCTCTCGCCGGGGGATCTCACGCCCGCGCACAAGCGCGGGCAAAGCCTCGCGTCACTCGGCGACGGCCGAGCCCACGTCGACGCTGACGCCCGGGCCCATCGTCGAGGAGAGCGACACCTTCTTCAGGTACGTGCCCTTCGCCCCCGAGGGCTTGGCGCGGTTCACCGCCTGCACGAACGCCTTCACGTTCTCGACCAGCTTCGCTTCATCGAAGGACGCCTTGCCGACGCCGCCATGGATGATCCCGCCCTTCTCGACGCGGAACTGGACCTCGCCGCCCTTGGCGTTCGCCACTGCGGTCGCGACATCCATGGTCACGGTGCCGACCTTGGGGTTCGGCATCAGGTTCCGCGGGCCGAGGATCTTCCCGAGCCGGCCGACGATCGGCATCATGTCGGGCGTGGCGATGCAGCGGTCGAACTCGATGGTGCCGCCCTGGATCGTCTCCATCAGGTCCTCGGCGCCGACGATGTCGGCGCCCGCCTCCCTGGCCTCGTCGGCCTTGGCGCCACGGGCGAACACCGCCACGCGCACCGCCTTGCCGGTGCCGTTCGGCAGGCTGACGACGCCGCGCACCATCTGGTCGGCGTGCCGCGGATCGACGCCGAGATTCATCGCGACCTCGACCGTCTCGTCGAACTTCGCCGTGGCGTTCGCCTTGATCAGCTTCACCGCCTCGTCGAGCGCGACGTTCTCCTTGCCGGCCACGGCCTCACGGGTCGCGCGGACGCGCTTTGCAATCTTCGCCATCAGCCGACCACCTCGATGCCCATGGAGCGCGCGGAGCCGGCGATGATCAGCATCGCGGCCTCGACGTCGTTCGCGTTGAGATCCTTCATCTTGATCTCGGCGATCTCGCGGACCTGCGCCACCGTCACCGTGCCTGCGCTGTCCTTGCCGGGCGTCTTGGAGCCCGATTTGAGGTTCGCGGCCTTCTTCAGAAGGAACGACGCCGGCGGCGTCTTGATGTCCATCTGGAAGGACTTGTCGGTGAAATAGGTGATGATCACCGGGCAGGGCTGCCCGACCTCCATCTCCTGGGTCCGGGCGTTGAACGCCTTGCAGAACTCCATGATGTTGATGCCCCGCTGACCGAGGGCGGGGCCGACGGGCGGCGACGGGTTCGCCTTGCCGGCCGGCACCTGAAGCTTCAGCTGCCCGGCTACCTTCTTGGCCATCTAGGCCTCCTCCTTGCTCCATCGCCCGCGCGACGCGTCGCCGGGCCTTCAATGGCGTGGTCCGGCCCGGGGCGCGCCCCGGCAGCCTCCCACGAAACGGCGCAGGCCACCCCGCGCCGATCCGATGACATCAGGACGCCTTGGCGACCTGCGTGAATTCCAGCTCGACCGGGGTTGCCCGGCCGAAAATCGACACGGAGACCTTGAGCCGTGCGTTCGCCTGGTCGACCTCCTCGACCATGCCCGAGAAGCCCTCAAACGGTCCGTCGGTGACGTTGACCGTCTCGCCGGTCTCGAAGGTGATGATCGAGCGCGGCCGCTCCTGACCTTCCTCGACCTGGTTGAGGATGCGGGCGACCTCGGCATCGCGCATCGGGGTCGGCTTGCCCTGCGGCCCGAGGAAGCCGGTCACGCGGTTGATCGAGTTGATCAGGTGATACCCGCGGTCGGTCATCTCCATCTTGACGAGAACGTAGCCCGGCATGAAGCGCCGCTCGGTCTGGACCTTCTTGCCGCGGCGGACCTCGATCACGTCCTCGGTCGGGACCATCACCTCCTCGATCTCGTCCTCGAGACCGTGGGTGCGCACGGCGTCCTTGATCGCCTCCGCGACCTTCTTCTCGAAGTTCGACAGGACGCTCACAGAATACCAGCGCATCGCCATGCTGCTCGCCACCTCAGTCCCCAGCGGTTCCCCCGCCCGTTGTCCCGCCGAAAAAGCCGGCGCCAAAACGACAATGCGCGCGAATCACCGCGCGCCCACCGCTACCCGAGAGACGATGGCTTACTGCCCCGACCAGCCCCGTTCAAGAGGCGAAACGCAGGATCGTCTCGAGCGAGAACCTGATCAGGATGTCCACGACGAAGAAGAAGGCGGCGAAGATCGTCGCCATGATCATCACCATCACCGTGGTGATGCCGGTCTCGCGGCGGGTGGGCCAGACGACCTTCGCCACCTCCGCGCGCACTTGCTGCACGAACTGGAAGGGATTCGTTCGCGCCATCAGCCGCTCCTCGTCGAAACTTCACATGCTGGCAGGGGCGATAGGACTCGAACCTACGACCCTCGGTTTTGGAGACCGATGCTCTACCAACTGAGCTACACCCCTAGGGGCCCGCATGTGGCGGCTGAGATACTTTGGAAGCCGGTGCGATGCAAGGGGAAGTGGCCGGCACGCGGCGCGGCCTCACGCCGGCGTGGCCGCGGGCGGTACGCTCTCCGGCACCGGCGCCCTCTCAGCCGCGCGGCCGCTCGATGCGGTCCGCGCCGAGGGAGGGCAGCAAGCGCCCCAGCCGCTCGGCAAGCCGCCGCTGCAACCGGTCAAGCCCGAGACCCGCGCCTTGCGGCAGCGGCTTCGGGCCGGCCGTCGTCAGCAGCGAGACGTCATCCCCTTCGAGCACGACGCAGCTCAGCACGCCGGTCTTCACCGCGCCGGTGTCGATCGCGATCCGGTTCGGGTGGTGCTCGACGAATGGCACGATGGTGTGCCCGTGCACGACCTTCACCCCGAAGTCGCGGCGCGAGGACAGGAAGGGCTCGCGGATCCAGATCAGGTCCTCGGGCGCCTGCTCCTCGAGCGGCACGCCGGGCCGCACGCCGGCATGGACGAAGAGGTAGCTGCCGATCTGCTGCCACAGCAGGCATGCGTCCAGGAACCGGCGATGCTCGTCGGGAAAGGCGGCGGTGAAGGCGTCGTGCCCGTGCCGGGGGGCGAGGTCGCTTACGTCGCGCACGCCGTACGAGGCGAGCGTGGCCGCGCCGCCCATGCCGGTGTGGAACCAGTGCAAGCCGCGCGGCGTCCATTCCGGATCGTCGAGATAGCCCAGCAGACAGGCGTCGTGGTTCCCGAGCAGGAAGCTCGGCTGCAGCGCGCCCTCCGCCGCCGTCGCGATAAGCCGCTCGATCACGCCGCGGCTGTCGGGACCGCGATCGACGTAATCTCCGAGGAGGACGAGCCGCGGATGCGGGTGCGGCCGCGCCGCGAGATCGGCCTCGACGCGCGCGAGCATCACGTCGAGCAGGTCGCGGCGCCCATGCACGTCGCCGATCGCGTAGATCCTGTGGCCGTCGGTCGGATCCTGCATGGCTCCCCCCCCTCGATCGGTCGCGTCGCGACATTGGGGCTACCGCCCAGCCCGCGCCGGCGCAAGGCGGGGCGCCGGGGGTCAGCTCCCGGTCCGGGGCGTGGCGGGGTCGTTCCAGCCTGCGGGATCCGCCTCGCCGTCGTCGCCGTCGTCGACGGAACCGGGCGGACCGGCGGCATCCGGCGCGGGCAGCCGCGCACACTCGGGCGGAGCGGCCAGTTCACCGAGGGCGAGGGCGAGCGCGCGCTGAACATGCGTCCCGAGCCGCGGATCGGGGGCAACGCGCAGCCGCACGACCTTGCGCCCCTGGTAGGCGCCGAGCTGGGCGTGGGCGAGCACGGCCGGGCGTCGCCCCGGCTGTCCGAGGATGATCTCAACCGTCCGCGGCGCGTCGGGCGCGATCTCGATGATCTGCCCCGGCCGCATGCTCCCCAGTGCGCCGAGCGTCATGCGCTCGCGGTGGATCACGGCGTCGAGCGTGACGGGAGCGGCGGCGGCGGCACGGCGCATGGCCGCACGCCAGAGGTCGTTCGGCCGCTCGCGCGCATCCGCAGCACCCTCCTCGGCGACGGCCGCGCGGATCACGTCGAGCGTCGCAAGCGGCACGACGACGTCGAGCCGGCCGGTGCGCCCTGCCTCTCCGATCGCCACCGAGAGGCGGATCTTGAGGGTGTCGACATAGTCGGGTGCGACCCTGATCTGCGACATCGTGTGGCGCTGGTCGATCAGGGCGAGGCCCCGGGGCAGCGCGCGGCCGAGCGCCGTCGCCAGCGCCTCTTCGAAGGCCCGTACGAGCGTCTCGAGACAGAGGCGCCCGAGGCCCATGTCGATCGCGGTGAACGGGCGCGTGCTGACCGCGCCCGCCTCCGCGGCGTCGCCTCCGAGAAGCAGGTCGGTGAGGTGCCAGGTGAGCGCTCCGTCGACCGCCAGAAAGGCGCGGGTCTCCGCCCCCTCGATGGCGAGCAGTCCGATCATGGCCGGCGAGACGATCTCGGAGGCGGCATCACCGAGGCGGGTGACGCGGCATTCGTCGACAAGCACCTCCAGCCCGCACTTGGCGATGGCCCGGAGGCGATCCTCGGCGTGGCGGGCGAAGGCCTCGCCGATGAGACCGGTGTCGGGCAGCGGCGAGCGGGCGACGCCGCCCTGACGCATCTTCCGCACGAGGATGGACCCGTCGGCCCGCATGGCAGCGCTCCCTCCGCTGTGAGGCGCAGGCACCTTGGCCGCCCAGGGTTGCCAAAGCCTGAACAAGTGGCTGGCATTGGAGCGAAATCCCCCGGCCATGCTCAGGCTCCGGTAACCGGCGGGCAAGGCTTTTCCCGCAAGGCTCGGGCCCGGGAGGATCGAGATCGATGCCAAGCAGCGAGAAGCCGATCGTCATCAAGCGCGTGCGGCGCGCGAAGAAGGACGGCCATCACGGCGGCGCCTGGAAGGTCGCTTACGCCGACTTCGTGACCGCCATGATGGCGTTCTTCCTGCTGCTGTGGCTGATCAGCACGACCACCGACCAGCAGCGGCGCGGCATCGCGGACTTCTTCGCCCCGAGCGTGCCGGTGCCCTCATCCCATTCCGGCGGCGACGGCCCCTTCGGCGGCAACACGATGTATTCGGAAGAAGCGTTCACGCAGGATCTGAGCCAGCGGCCGCGGCACGCGGATTTCGAATCGGCCGAGGGCGCCCTGACCGATCCGGAGCTGTGGGAGATCGAGGACGCGCTCAAGGCGATGTCCGGGGACGCGCTGGACGCCGACCCGCTGCTCGAACACATCCGGACGCGCCTGACCGACGACGGCCTGATCATCGAGGTCTTCGACATCGAGGGCTCCCCGCTCTTCGCGCCAGCGACGGCGCGGCCGACGCTGACGCTGGAACGGATCGTCGCCATGATCGGAAGCGTGCTCGAGGGCACGGTCAATCCGGTGGCGGTTGCGGGGCATCTGGGAACACCGACGCCAGGCGTCGATCCGTGGGCGCTGTCGGTGGACCGGGCGCAGGCGGTCCGCGCCCGGCTCGTCCCTGCCGGCGTCCGCGCACCGCGCATCGCGCGCGTCACCGGCCACGCCGACCGCCAGCTCGCGAACGAGGATCCCACGGACCCGCGCAACCGGAGGATCGAGATCACCCTCCTGCGCCGGTTCGACGGCTGATGGCGCTTAGGAGCATCTTAAAGCCGGTGTCGTAGCAGGACGATGCCGTCCAGCAAGGCGCCTCGAGTAAAGGACGTTCCATGAGTATCTCCTCGTCGATGAATGCCGGTGTCTCCGGGCTGAACGCCAACTCCAGCAAGCTCGCGACCATCTCTGACAACATCGCGAACTCCCAGACCAACGGCTACAAGCGCGCGGGCACCGACTTCGCCTCGATGACCCTGTCCGAGAGCGCTCGCGGCTATACGGCGGGCGGCGTGCGGACCACGGCGGTGCGTGATGTCGAGGCCAAGGGCGGCTTCGTCGGAACCAACAACCCCACCGACCTCGCCATCGCGGGGCGCGGCATGTTCCCGGTCACGAGCATCGCGCCGGTGGCGGCGGGAGAGCCGAACTATCCGCTGATGCTCGCGCCGACCGGCTCCTTCCAGCCGGACGCGAACGGCATCCTGCGCACGCCGTCGGGCCTCGTCCTCCTCGGCTGGGCCGCGGATGCGGCCGGCCAGATCGCGGAGCGGCCGCGCGACACCGCCGCCGCGCTCGAGCCGGTGGCCATCAACCGCGCCTCCGTCGCGGCACAGCCGACATCGTTCATCACCCTGAACGCCAACCTGCCGGCCGCCGCGACGCTGCCGAACGGCGACCTCGACGCGGTATTCCCGATCACGGTCGAGTATTTCAACACGCTGGGCGCGTCGCAGTCGATGGCCTTCACCTTCTCGCCGGTCAGCGACGGCGGCGCTCCGGCCGCGCCGGTGCCGAACACCTGGCAGATGGTCGCGACCAACAACGCCAACGGCGACGAGGTCGGCCGCTACGAGATCGTCTTCGACAGCACCCTCGGGCGCGCCGGCACGATCCTGTCCGTGACGCCCGAGCCGGGCTCGGCACCCTACGACCCGGCGACGGGCACGATCGCCGTGCAGGTGGCCGGCGGCCAGGAGATCGAGGTGCGGGTCGGCGCGGAAGCCGGCGGGACGCCGCAATTCCTCAGCCAGCTCTCGTCGGTCTTCTCGCCGGTCGGCGTGACCAAGAACGGCTCGCCCGCCGGAACCTTCGCGGGGGTGACGATCGACGACCTCGGATACCTGTCGGTCAACTACTCGTCGGGCTTCAGCCGCGTGATCTACAAGATCCCGGTCGCGGATGTGCCCAACATGAACGGCCTGCGGGCGCTGGACAACCAGTCGTTCGCGCTGACCCAGGCCTCCGGCCCGGTGTACTTCTGGGATGCCGGCACCGGCCCCGTCGGCTCGGTGATGGGCTTCGCGCAGGAGCAGTCGACCGTCGACATCGCCCGCGAGCTCACCGACCTGATCCAGACCCAGCGCGCCTATTCGTCGAACGCGAAGATCGTCCAGACCGTCGACGAGATGCTGCAGGAAACCACCAACCTCAAGCGCTGACGCGCCGGTTCTGATCCGAGGAGAGCGAGATGAGCATCGCGAGCGCGTTCAACAGTGCGGGCACCGGGCTGACGGCCTCGGCCCGCCTCGCCGAAACGGTCTCGAACAACGTCGCGAACGCGATGAGCCCCGGCTATGCGCGGCGGACGACCGAGCTCAGCTCGCTGGCGCTGGCAGGCTTCGGGACGGGCGTCCGGGTCGTCGGCACCTATCGCGCGGAGAACGTGCATGTCACCGCGGAGCGGCGGCTCATGCAGGCCGCGGCTGCATCCGCCGCGACGATCGGAGAGGCGCGGGATCGGGCGCTCGCAGCGACCGGCGAGCCCGGGGACCCGCGGGCGCTGGCGAGCCGCGCCACGCGCCTCGAGACGGCGATCCTCCGCGCGGTGGCCGAGCCGTCGGCCTACACCGCCCTCAACCAGATCCTCGACGCCGCGAAGGATCTTGCGGCGGGCATCAACTCCGCCGCGGCCGAGGCCGATGCGATGCGCAAGGAAGCCGACGCGGAGATCGCGCGGCAGGTGGAGACGCTGAACCGCACGCTGGTGCAGATCGACGACCTGAACGACCGGATCAAGGCGGCGCAGGCCCGCGGCCTCGACACGCTCTCGCTCGAGGACGAGCGGTCGCGCGCGATCGACCGGATCGCCGGGATCGTGCCGGTGCGGACCGTCAAGCGCGAGTCGGGCGAGATCGCGCTCTTCGCCGCGAACGGCGGCGCGCTGCTCGACAGCCGACCCTGGCCGCTCGCCTTCGAGCGGTCGGGCGACGCCTCGAACGGCCTCTTCCAGATGCGGGGCGGGCCCGACGACCCGGTCGCGGTGCCGGTCGGCCGCGGCCAGGGCCTGATGGACGGCGGCTCGCTCTCGGCGCTCTTCGAGGTGCGGGACACCATCGCGGTCGAGATGATGGGAGAACTCGACCGCTACGCCCGCGACCTGATCGACCGCTTCGCGCTGCAGCCGCCCGACGGCGGCATGCCGGCCGAGGCGCTCGGGCCGGGCGGCGAGGGCCTGTTCCTCGATCCGGGCGACGGCACCCTCGGCGGCCTCGCGCTGCGGCTCACGCTCAACCCTGCGGTCGATCCGGCGCGGGGCGGCGAGATCCGGCGGCTCCGCGACGGCCTCGACGGCACCGAGCGGCCCGAGGGCTTCGGCGTCTTCCTGGAGGCGATGGCCGATGCCATGACGATGCCGCGCCCCCCCGTGGCCGGGCTGCAGTCGACGGGCGGCGCGAACGGCTCGGCGGGCTTCGCGGCGGAGATCTCGTCGTTCATGGGCGGCCTCGCGGCCCGCGCGGACGAGAACCGCGCCTATCTCGCGAGCCAGAGCGCGATCCTGAGCGAGCGGGAGACGGAACTCCTCGGCGTCGATACGGACGCACAGCTGCAGTACCTCATGCTGGTCGAGCAGGCATATGCCGCGAACGCCCGGGTGCTCAGCGTCGTCGACCAGCTCCTCAAGCGGCTCCTGGAGATCTGAGGCCATGAAGGTTCACGGTTCTGCCGAAATGGCGCGGACGATGTTTCTCCAGCGCCAGACCGCCGACACCCGGACCCAGCTCGACCGCGCCGGGCTCGAACTCGCGACCGGGCTCAAGGCGGACAAGTACAAGGCCACGGGCGGCAACCTCGTGCGGCTGTTCTCGCTGGAGCGGATGCTCGAGCGGAACGC
This sequence comes from Paracoccaceae bacterium, assembly GCA_007119835.1. Classification (GTDB taxonomy): domain Bacteria; phylum Pseudomonadota; class Alphaproteobacteria; order Rhodobacterales; family Rhodobacteraceae; genus Amaricoccus. Next base: position 2,291 of record SKOX01000002.1, on the reverse strand, counting down.
GGTCCACACCCAGTCCGTCAGCCTGACCGAGATGCGGCTCGACTTCATGCAGGAGTCCCTCGGCCGTGCGCTGGGCCTCGCGGAGCGGATCTCGGTCGACCTGCTGGCGGCCGTGGGGCTTGGCGACGAGGTCTCCGCCCGCGCCCACTCCCAGGCGGCGCGCCGGGCCTTCGCGGACACCGTCAACCTTCTGAACGTGCAGGTCGGCGGTCAGGCCCTGTTCGCGGGAGACGCCACCGACCGCCCTGCGCTCGCACCCGCAGCCACGATCCTGGGGCAGATCGAGGCGGCGGTCGCCGGAGCGGCGGACGTGGCCGAGGTGATCGCGCGCGTCGACGCCTTCTTTGCGGGACCGGACTTCCGCGAAGGCGCCTATCTCGGCTCGCCGGATCCGCTGGTGCCGGTCGAGCTCGGCGACGGCGTCCGGCTCGACTACGCGCTGATGGCGACGCAACCGGAAATCGTGGCAGCCCTCAAGGGGCATGCCCTCGCCGCACTCGTGGCGCCGGGAGGGAGCCTGGCCGGCAGCCCGCCGGAGAGCCGGATGGAGCTCCTCGGCGCGGCGGGGCGGCAGCTCCTTGGCGCGAAGGAGGACCTCCTCGAGCTCCGGACCCGCGTCGGCAGCGCCCAGGAGAGCGTCGAGATGGCGAAGGCGCGGCGGACGGGCGAGCGCGAGGCTTTCGAGCTCGCGCGGGCCAGGATCGTCGGCGCCGACCCCTACGACACCGCCTCCATGTTCCAGGCGCTCGAGGCCCAGCTCCAGACCGTGTTCACGGTCACAGCCAGGCTTTCGGGCATGCGCTTCGTCAACTTCCTGCGCTGAGGCATCATGCTGCGACCCCTCCTCGCCGTGCTCCTCCTCCTGCCGGCGCTCCTTGCGCCGGCCTTCGCCTCGCCCGCCCGGATCAAGGACCTCGTGGAGGTCGACGGGGTGCGCGGCAACGACCTGCTCGGCTATGGCCTGGTCGTCGGTCTCAATAACACCGGCGACTCGCTGCGGAACGCGCCCTTCACCGAGGACGCGATCGTCAACGTTCTCGAGCGCCTCGGCGTCAACGTCACGGGCGAGCAGATCCGGGCGCGCAACGTCGCCGCGGTGCTGGTCACGGCGACGCTGCCGCCCTTTGCGCGGGCGGGCAGCCAGATCGACGTGACCGTGTCGGCGATCGGCGACGCCCGGTCGCTGATGGGCGGCACGCTGGTGATGACGCCGCTCAACGCCGCCGACGGACAGATCTACGCGGTCGCACAGGGCGGGATCATCGCCGGCGGGATCGTCGCCGAGGGCGTGGCGTCGAGCGTGACCCAGGGCGTGCCGACCGCCGGCGTGATCCCGGCGGGCGCGCGCATCGAGCGGGAGGTCGGCTTCTCCTTCGGCGAGGTGCAGGAGCTTCGCCTCGCCCTGCGCAACCCGGACTTCACCACGGCGGCGCGGATCGAGCAGGCGATCAACGCCTCGCTCGGCGGCGGCGTGGCGCGGATGCTCGACTCCGGCACCGTGCGGCTCGACCTGAGGCCGGTGAACGCGTCGCCGGCGGCGGTGGTGGCGGCGGTGGAGAACATCGAGGTGCTGACCTCGACGCGGGCCCGCGTCGTGGTCGACCAGCGATCGGGGACGATCATCCTCGGCTCGGACGTGCGGATCAGCCGGGTGGCGGTCAGCCAGGGCAACCTGACGCTCCGGGTGGAGGAGGCGCCGCTCGTGGTGCAGCCGAACCCGTTCGCACCCGGGGAGACGGTGGTGATCCCGCGAACGAACGCCGAGATCGAGGAGGCGCCGGGCACGGGTCTTGCCCTCGTCGAGGGCTCGGTGTCGCTGCCGGAGGTGATCTCGGGACTGAACGCGCTCGGCGTCTCGACGAACGACATGATCGACATTCTGAAGGCAATCAAGGCTGCCGGCGCGTTGCACGCTGAGTTCATCGTCCAGTAGCAGCGACGCTGGTTGGGGTGGAGGCGGCCTCGGGCTTCGGTCCGGGGCCGCTTTCGTTTCGGGCGCGCTTACCCGGACACGCGAAACGGCTCTGGTCCGTTCGGAGACGTGTCGCCGGGCCCCGTCGTCCAGCGGTTTGCCCAATGCGGCAGCGTCAGGCTTCGGGGTCAGGCTGCGCAGGCGAGCGGCTCGAGGACGGGGCGGCTGTCGTCGAGGCGCATCATCCAGGCCGCGGGCGGCTCGGCGCGGGCACGGGTGCGGGAAAGGCGCCAGCGGGCGCGGCCGTCAGCAGCCCATCCCGGCAGCGGGGCGAGGTGCCAGCGCGTCTCCACTCCCTGCGCGCCGCCCTCGCCCGGGG
>SKOX01000107.1 GCA_007119835.1 Paracoccaceae bacterium | reverse complement strand
CGCGGGCGACAGCGCCTCGACGGCGCGCATGGCGGCGAGGATGCCGTCGGCGATCTCGCCGCGCCGGGCGTCGCGCTGCAGCAGCCGGGCGCGCCCGAGATCCTCCGGGCTCGCGGGGCGGGCCGCGGCAAGCTCGAGCAGGGCGTCGTCCTTCAGGATGCGGTTGCGCGGCACGTTGCGCCGCTGGGCGAGCTCCTCGCGGAAGCGGGCGAGCTCGCGCGCGGCGGCGAGGAACTTCGGCGCGGTCGAGCGGAACTTCAGCCGCAGCCACGCCGCTTCGGGATCGCTGCGATAGGTCTCGGGATCGGTGAGGACCGCGAGCTCCTCGTCGACCCACTTCTCGCGGCCGGTCTTGCTCAGCTGCGCCGAGAGCCGCTCGTAGATGGCGCGCAGATGCGTCACGTCCGCCAGCGCGTAGGCGAGCTGGGCCGGGCTCAGCGGCCGGCGCGACCAGTCGGTGAAGCGCGAGGACTTGTCGACCGAGGCGCGCGCGATCTGGCGCACCAGCGTGTCGTAGCCCACCTGGTCGCCGTAGCCGCAGACCATGGCGGCGACCTGGGTGTCGAAGAACGGCTCGGGGATCAGCCGCTCGCGCAGCCAGAAGATCTCGAGATCCTGGCGCGCGGCGTGGAACACCTTGACCGTCTCCCGCCGCCGGAAGAGCTCGTAGAGCGGCCCGAGGTCGAGCCCGGGCGCCAGCGCGTCCACCACCACCGCCGCCTCGGCGCCCTTGCCCGGCATGGCCAGCTGCACGAGGCAGAGCTCGGGGTAATAGGTCCGCTCGCGCAGGAACTCGGTGTCGACGGTGACGTAGGGCGCCTCGGCAGCCGTGCGGCAGAAGTCGGCCAGCGCATCGGTCGTGGTGACGAGCGTCATGCGCCGCCGCGCCGGACGCCAGCCCGGCTGTCAGTGGGAGCGCGCTTTACCGGAAGAAAAACAGATGGTTGCAAGTCGGCACCGTTGCGATTCTGCCGCTGTGTGCCACATACCCCCTGCGCGTGCAAGCGGGATGACGCGCGCGTCCCGCCGGGCTCCGCCCTTCACCGAAGCGCCACGCGGCCTCTGGAAAACCGGCGGCTCGATGGTATATGGCACGGATTGGCTGCGAGTTTGACGGAGATCCGAGCATGACAGCCGCTGAACGGCGGGCCGCCCTGGCCCGCGCCGCCGACGCACGCATCATCGTGCTCGACGGCGCGATGGGCACGATGATCCAGGGCTACAAGCCCGACGAGGCCACCTACCGCGGAGAGCGGTTCCGGGACCACCCGAGCGACCTCCAGGGCAACAACGAGCTCCTGACGCTGACGGCGCCCGGGATGATTCGCGACATCCACCGGGCGTTCCTCGACGCAGGCGCCGACATGCTGTCGACGAACACCTTCAGCGCGACGCGGGTCAGCCAGGCCGATTACGGCCTCGAGGACATCGCCCGAGAGATCAACGTCGCCGCCGCGCGGCTGGCGCGCGAGGCGGCGGAGAGCGTGGCGACGCCCGACCGCCCGCGCTGGGTCGCGGGCGCGATCGGGCCGACCAACCGCACCGCCTCGATCAGCCCGGACGTCAACGACCCGGGCTTTCGCAACATCAGCTTCGACGCGCTGGTGGCGGCCTACGGCGAGGCCGCGCGCGGGCTGATCGAGGGCGAGGTCGACGTGCTGCTGATCGAGACCGTGTTCGACACCCTGAACGCCAAGGCCGCGATCTACGCCGTCGAATGCCTGCGCGACGAGGGGCTCGACGTTCCCCCGGTGATGATCTCGGGCACGATCACCGACCGGTCGGGGCGCACGCTCACCGGCCAGACGCCCGAGGCGTTCTGGACCAGCGTCTCCCACGCCCGCCCCTTCGCGGTCGGCCTGAACTGCGCCCTCGGCGCCGAGGAGATGCGCGCCCACATCCGCGCGCTCGCCCAGGTCGCCGACACCCGGATCAGCGCCTACCCCAATGCCGGCCTGCCGAACGAGATGGGCGGCTACGACGAGACCCCCGACCAGACCGGCGGGCATCTCGGCGAATGGGCGCGCGCCGGGCTCGTCAACATCGTCGGCGGCTGCTGCGGCACGACGCCGGAGCACATCGCGGCCATCGCCAGGGCGGTGGAGGGCATCGCCCCGCGCAAGGTGCCGGCGCGCGCCGAGTGGATGCGGCTCTCGGGCCTCGAGATGTTCGAGGCGCCGGCCTGGGGCGAGGAGGACGCGGCATGATCGGGTCCTTCATCAACGTCGGCGAGCGCACCAACGTCACGGGCTCGGCCAAGTTCAAGAAGCTCGTCATGGAGGGCGACTACCCCGCCGCCGTCGAGGTCGCGCGGCAGCAGGTCGAGTCGGGCGCGCAGATCCTCGACGTCAACATGGACGAGGGGCTGCTCGACAGCGAGCAGGCGATGACCACCTACCTCAACCTGCTCGCCGCCGAGCCGGACATCTCGCGCATCCCGGTCATGGTCGACTCGTCGAAGTGGACGGTGATCGAGGCCGGCCTGAAATGCGTCCAGGGCAAGGCCGTCGTGAACTCGATCTCGCTCAAGGAGGGCGAGGCGCCGTTCCTCGAGCAGGCCCGCGCCGTCCGCCGCTTCGGCGCCGCCGTCGTCGTCATGGCGTTCGACGAGGCGGGCCAGGCCGACACCGCCGAGCGCAAGGTCGAGATCTGCCGCCGCTCCTACGACCTGCTCACGCAGGTGGCCGGCTTCGACCCCTGGGACATCATCTTCGACCCGAACATCTTCGCGGTCGCCACCGGCATCGCCGAGCACAACGACTACGCCAACGCCTTCATCGAGGCGACGCGCCGGATCCGTGCCGAACTGCCCCACGCCCACGTCTCGGGCGGCGTCTCCAACATCTCCTTCTCGTTCCGCGGCAACAACCCGGTGCGCGAGGCGATGCACTCGGCCTTCCTCTACCACGCGATCCGCGCCGGCATGGACATGGGGATCGTCAACCCCGGCCAGATCACCGTCTACGACGACATCCCCGAGGAGCTGCGCGAGCGCGTCGAGGACGTGCTCTTGAACCGCCGCGACGACGCCACCGAGCGCCTGCTCGAGATCGCCGACAAGTATCGCGGCTCGGGCGAGGCGCAGAAGAAGTCCGACCCGAAGTGGCGCGAGGCCCCGGTCGAGGAGCGGCTTCGCCACGCCCTCGTCCACGGCATCACCGACTTCGTCATCGAGGACACCGAGGAGGCGCGCCAGAAGGCCGACAAGCCGCTCCACGTCATCGAGGGCCCGCTGATGGACGGCATGAACGTCGTCGGCGACCTGTTCGGCGCCGGCAAGATGTTCCTGCCCCAGGTGGTGAAGTCCGCCCGCGTGATGAAGACCGCCGTCGCCCACCTCATCCCCTACATGGAGGAGGAGAAGCAGCGCGTCGGCGACACGTCGGCCAAGGGCAAGATCCTGATGGCGACCGTCAAGGGCGACGTCCACGACATCGGCAAGAACATCGTCGGCGTCGTCTTGCAGTGCAACAACTACGATGTCGTCGATCTCGGCGTCATGGTCCCGACCGAGGACATCCTCGACCGGGCCGAGGCCGAACGCGTCGACGCCGTCGGCCTCTCGGGCCTGATCACGCCGTCGCTCGACCGCATGGTCGACGTCGCGCGGGAGATGACCCGCCGCGGCATGACCCTGCCGCTCCTGATCGGCGGCGCCACCACCTCGAAGAAGCACACCGCGCTCAAGATCGCGCCGGAATACCCGCCGGGCGTCGTCCATGTCCACGACGCCTCCAAGGCCGTCGGCGTCGTCTCGCGCCTCCTGTCGAAGTCGAACGCCGCCCCCTATCTCGCCCAGGTCCGCGAGGAGCAGGAGGCGCTCGCCACCGCCTCGTCGCGCAGCGTGGACCGCCCGGTCCTGCCGATCGCCGAGGCGCGCGCCAACGGCTTCGACGGCGGCTGGCGCGACTACACCCCGCCCGAGCCGGCGATGACCGGGCTCAAGGTCTTCGACGACT
>SKOX01000089.1 GCA_007119835.1 Paracoccaceae bacterium | reverse complement strand
TGCCCACAGGCGCATCATCAACGGCAATCCGTCCGTTCGTTCTTCGCTGGGGCATGTCGGAAGCATCCATTCTCGGTCGTCCTTCGACAAATGGATGTCCAGGGAAACGGGGACCAGCTCAGGAGCGGCGCCGTCACGGGACTGGGTCGGCCCCGTCGGGCCGACCCGTGATTGCTCAGTCGCGGGCGGCTTCGTCGGCTCCGCCCGCGTCCGGCTCCGGCGTCTCCGGCTCGTCCGCGGCGCGGGTGTCGGGCCGCGTGTCAGACGGATCCCGCAGGTCTACTCGAACTGTCGAGTAGTTCCCTTGGTGATGCCGCCAGGACTCTATCAGTCCGTGCCTGAGCGCCTCCTCGCGGCTCGCGTAGTAGCCGGCAGAGACTTCGCGGTCGTAGCCTGCGAGCAGGCTCGCGGGCACGGAAACGGTCACCGCGACCATCTCCGGAGGTTCCGGCGACAACGCCGGGTCTACAGCTTCGGTCATTTGAATCTCCCTCGCTGCTGCGACAGCTCCCTGCTGCCGCGAAAGAAATTGGCCGAGCTCACATGGGCCGAAGTCGGCCAGACCTCTTCTTCGAGGTTGGGTTAATGCGCTTGATTTTCTGGATACTTAAGCAGCAGATTCCGCCTCTCTCCCTGGGCTCTTTGTCCCCCGTTTCTGTTTTTCTATGGAACTCACTTGCCTTCCGAGATCGACGATCCGTCAATCTTCCGAAGGAAACCTCCGGGACGACGCATCGACCTCGCGCAGCTGCTCGGCACGATCATCACCATGCTGCCGCTCGACGAGAACGGCGCGCCCGACCCGGACTTCGACCTCGAGAAGTTTCTCGACGACCTCCTGCTCTGCCAGCGCCTCGACGACGGCAGTCACGTGCGGCTCTCTGCCCGAGTGGCTATCCATTCGCGCCCACGTCGAGCAGCTCGATCAGAGCCAGCCTCACATCACCCGGATCCACCTCGAGCCCTGTTGCTCTCGCAAAGTCTACAGCGCGTTCCGCATCGATGCTCTCAATCACGACCGGGCCGTTCCGCAACGCCGCGAGCAGCGAGGCATAGGTCCGATAACCAAGGCCACGCGCTGCGAGCTCGGTTCGGTGCGTGGGCTTCACGTCGGGGAATCGCAGAGCGAAGCAACGCTTCAGCTTCCGGATCATCAAATGTTCCAGCACGAGAGTGCTCGTCTCCATCCTGTCCTCCTTACAGGTGCCGGACGGGCGCCGCGGCTGTCCGTCAAGCACATGGTTCCGCTCTGGCCGGCGCGGAAATTGCCCGGTGCTTGCCGGATCGGGCGGACCGGATAGCGGTCCAGGCCGATCACAGCTTGTGGTCGTCCCGGTCGTCCGTGTCAGCATCCGCGGCGCCGGCAGTCCTTCCGCAATGCAGAGCACCGACGTGGCACAGGCTCGCTCGAACGAGGCCTGGCGCGGCCGGGCGCGGGGATATTCGAGCCCGCCCTCGAAGAACGGATCACCTTCGATGTCATAGAAGACGTCGCCGGGATCGGGCGCCGGCAGGAGGTCGAAGCCGCACCCGGGCTTGGGTGGGCGGAGTGCATAGGCGGGGCCGGCGCCCGGGCGGTTCGCCTGCAGGCGGGCCTGCGCCACAAGCCGCTCCAGCGTCTCGGCCGCCATGCCGCGCACCGGCATCGTGCGGGCGGCGAGCGCGGTCATGGTGGTGACGCCGGCTGCTTCGAGCTTCGCCACCTGCCCGCGGGTCACGTTCGCAACCCGGAAGAGGCTGTCCTCCTCGGCGAGGCGGGTACTGCAGACCGTTCGCCAGCGGCAGAGCGGGCAGTCGGCGCATGGGACGGGCCGCGTCGGCGGCCGGTCCGCGACGAAGGCCTCGAGACGCGTCCGCACCCGCCGCGCATAGGCCGCCACGTCGGACAGGCGGATCGTCGCACGACTGCCGTCGCCGAGCTCGACATGGGCACGCTCCGGCAGAGCGCCCTGGACCGCTGCAAGCAGGTCGGAATAGAGGGCGAGCTGCAGCACGTGCCTGGGGTGCGGCCTGCGCTTCAGCTTGGTGTCCGTCACCTCGTACGACCATGAGCCGAGCGACGCCGGCCGCTCGACCCGTTCGAGAAAGTCGCTCCAGCCGCCCCAGCCCGGGCCGGCGAGAGCGCCCTGGAACACCACATCGGCGCCGTGCTGGAGCGCGGACCGCGTCATGGCGGCCGCATCGGCGAGCGTCACGCCGTCGCGCGCGATCTCGACGATGGACCGGCCGCCGGCCCGAAGCCGCGCCAGATGACGCGCCTCGTGCGCATCGCCGTGTCGTTGAAGGAGGGCGGCGTCCGCGCTGTCCTCTTCGGGTGCGGGGCCTTTTCCCTCGAGCCAGCCGAGGTCGAGCGTGGTCGCGTGGGCGCACCCGGCGAAACGCATCAGGTCGGAAGCGGACAGAAGTACGCCTTGATTGCCGCGCTGCATCTCTCCGCCCTCCCTTCTGCGCCCCCGCCCCCGGCGCCGGTGGCGCCCACGCGCGGACGATTCGCCCGTGCAACCACTATGCTCCGATTGTGGTGACAATTCGTGTCACGGTACGGTATGCTTCGGTCACACATTACCTCGCACTTGGCGGAACAATACGTGAAGAACCATGAGAGACTGCGCGCAAATCGTTGAATTGGCTTTCTTCCATCAAGCCTCTTGCCGGCTCTCGCCGTTATAGCGGGGCCCGCCCATGTCGCTCGCCAAGGCTCGGGACCTGATGCGGCTCGCCGAAATGGCGGCCGCCCGGCATCAGGGGGTTTCGCTCGCCGAAATTGCCCAGGCTTTCAGTGCGGACCACCGGACGGCGCAGCGCATGGCGCGCGCGCTCGAGGACACCTTCCCCGGCGTCGAGATCCGCACGGACGAGAACCGCCGGAGGCGCTGGAAGCTGCGCGACCCGGGGCTCGCGCGATTCCAGGGCATCCGGGACGACGAACTCGCGGCGCTCGAGATGTCGATCCGCCGCGCCGAGCGCGAGGGAGCATCACCCGACGTCGCCGCCCTCTCGGCCCTGCGCGACCGGCTGCTCGCCTGCATGCCGGGGCCACATGCGCGCCGCGCCGAGGCCGATGCCGAGGCGCTGCTCGAGGCGCAGGGCTTCGCCGCGCGCCCGGGGCCGGCGGTCCGGGCCTTGCCCGGCGTGCTCGAGTCGATCGCCGAGGCGCTGAAGGGTCCCTTCCTGCTCGCCATCACCTATGCCGGCGCCGACGGCGGCGAGGCCGAGCGGCGCGTGGCGCCCCATGGCGTGCTGCTCGGCATGCGACGGTATCTGGTCGCGCGGGACGAGGATCGCGACCCGCGCCTGCGCCATTTCCGGGTCGATCGCATCCGCTCGGCGCGGCTCCTCGGCTCGAGCTTCACGCGCGAGCCCGGCTTCGACATCGCGACGCATGCGGCCCGCGCGTTCGGATCCTTTCAAGACGAGGCCCAATATGGCGAGGTCGTCTGGCGGTTCACCCCGGCCGCAGCGCCGACCGCCCGCGACTTCGTCTTCCATCCGCGCCAGCGCCTCGAGGACGAGCCAGACGGCGCTCTCGTCGTCCGTTTCGAGGCGTCTGGCTGGCTCGAGATGGCGTGGCACCTCTACCAGTGGGGCGATCAGGTCGAAGTGCTTGCTCCAGAGGGGCTCCGGGCGTTGGTCGCGGGGCACCGTCGGAAGGATTTCGAGGCCCTGCCTTAGCCGCCGCCGGGCCTTGCGACACGTGCAGGGGAAGGTGTCGCACGGCGGGGCTCGATTCATCGGGCCCTCCTTACCGCCTTGTCAGACGGCGGGACGGATATGCGCCGTGTCGACCGGGATCCTGCCGATGAAGTCCTGCAATTCGCGGATGTCCCACTCTCCCCCAACCCTCCGCGATCCGCTTGTCGCGCTCCTTGCGGCTCCAGATCGCGCCGGTCATGGGGCTCTTGCCGCACTCGGAAGCCTCGATGACGATCTTGAAGACCTGTCCGACGTAACACTGGTGC
>SKOX01000078.1 GCA_007119835.1 Paracoccaceae bacterium | reverse complement strand
GGCACGATGCACGGGCCGGCTGTCTTTCGACGCGAATGCTGGTAAGCTGGACGCATGGGCGAGCGGGTCGAGATCGTGGAGGTGGCGCCGCGCGACGGCTTCCAGTCGATCGCGGAGCCCCTGCCGACCGAGGAGAAGATCGCGATCGTCGAGGGGCTGATCGCGGCGGGCTGCCGGCGGATCGAACTCGGCTCCTTCGTGAGCCCCGGGGCGGTGCCGCAGATGGCCGACATGGACGCGATCGCGGCGCGCTTCCGCGGGCGGCAGGGGGTGCGGCTCGCGGCGCTGGTGCCGAACGTGAAGGGCGCAGAACGTGCCCGGGCGGCGGGGCTGCGGGAGCTCGTCTACGTCTTTTCGGTCTCGGAGGCGCACAACCGGAACAACGTCCGGCGCAGCGTGGACGAGTCGATCGCGGACTTCCGAGCCGTGGCGCGCGTCGCGCAGGACGCGCGGATGGCGCTCCGCCTCGACGTCTCGACCTGCTTCGACTGCCCCTTCACCGGCGCGGTGGCCGCCGACGACGTCATGGCCGCTCTGGGCCGCGTGCGGGAGATCGCCGAGGACGCCGAGATCGCGCTGTGCGACACGACGGGCCGGGCGAACCCGATGCAGGTGCGCGCGCTTTTCGCGCGCGCCATGGCCGAGGGCGGCGCGCGGGGCTGGGCATTCCATGGCCACGACACCTTCGGCATGGGGGTGGCGAACGCGCTCTTCGCCTTCGAGGCGGGGGTGCGGGTCTTCGACGGCTCGGCGGCGGGCCTCGGCGGCTGCCCCTTCGCGCCCGGCGCCACGGGCAACACCGCGACCGAGGACCTCGTCTTCGCCTTCGAGGAGGCGGGCATCGCCACCGGCATCGACCGCGCCGCGCTGCTCGCGGTCGCCGACCGGATCGCGCGGCTGCCCGGCGCCTGCCTCGGCGGCCATCTGCGCACCGTGCCGCGCGCCCGGGCGCTGCCGGGCGGCTGACGACCCGCGCCACGGCGAAGTGAGGGCGGGAAAGCGCAGCCGCGTTCCGTATGCTGCCGGATTGCAGTAGAGGCTTGGCAAAGACAAGCCGGTGGAGGAGGCGCGCGCCATGAACATCCGGGTGGATCAGGATCCCGATCCCGTCGAGACCCGCGAATGGGTCGAGGCGCTCGTCGCCGTCGCCGAGACCAGCGGTGGGGCGCGCGCACAGTTCCTGCTCCGCCAGCTCGAGGAGGTCGCGCGGCGCCGCGGGGTCTTCACCTCGGGCCAGCCCTACTCGTCCTACCGCAACACCATCCCGGTCGCCCAGCAAGGGCCGTATCCCGGTGACCTCGCGATCGAGGAGAAGCTCACCTCGATCATCCGCTGGAACGCGCTCGCCATGGTCGTGCGCGCCAACAAGGCCTATGGCGAGCTCGGCGGGCATGTCGCGTCCTACGCCTCGGCGGCGGAGATCTTCGAGACCGGGTTCAACCACTTCTTCCGGGCGGCCGGCGACGGGTTCGGCGGCGATCTGGTGTTCTTCCAGCCGCATTCGGCACCGGGGGTCTATGCGCGGGCCTTCCTCGAGGGGCGCCTGAGCGAGGCGGCGCTCGACAACTACCGCCAGGAGCTCGGCGGCGGCGGGCTCTGCTCGTATCCGCATCCCTGGCTGATGCCGGACTTCTGGCAGTTCCCGACGGGATCGATGGGGCTCGGGCCGATCAGCGCGGTCTATCAGGCGCGGTTCATGCGGTATCTCGAGGGGCGGGGCCTCGCGGACACGGCCGGGCGGCATGTCTGGGGGGTGTTCGGCGACGGCGAGATGGACGAGCCCGAGTCGATCGGAGGCCTGACGCTGGCGGCGCGGGAGGGCTTGGACAACCTCACCTTCATCGTCAACTGCAACCTGCAGCGGCTCGACGGGCCGGTGCGCGGCAACGGCCAGATCATCCAGGAGCTCGAGAGCCTGTTCATCGGGGCGGGGTGGAACGTCATCAAGGTGCTGTGGGGCTCGGAGTGGGACGGGCTGTTCGCGCGGGACCACGACCACGTGCTGCTGCGCCGCTTCGCCGAGACGGTCGACGGCGAGTATCAGGACCTCGGCTCGAAGGCCGGCGACTACAACCGCGCCAAGTTCTTCGACGCCGACCCCGCGACGCGGGCGCTCGTCGCGCACATGACCGACGACGAGATCCACCGGCTGAAGCGCGGCGGGCACGATTTCCGCAAGCTCCACGCGGCCTATGCGGCGGCGAAGGCGCACAAGGGGCGGCCGACGGTGATCCTCGCCAAGACCAAGAAGGGCTTCGGCATGGGCGGCGCCGGCGAGAGCCGGATGACGGCGCACCAGACGAAGAAGCTCGACCTGGAGGCGCTGGTGGCGTTCCGCGACCGCTTCGACCTGCCGCTGAGGGAGGCCGAGCTCGAGGGGCTGGCGTTCTACCGGCCGCCGGAGGACAGCCCGGAGATGCGGTATCTGCGGGAGCGGCGGGAGGCTTTAGGGGGTTATCTGCCGGTGCGGCGCCGGCGGGCGCCCGAGGCCGCCCGGGTGGGCGTGCCGGAGATGGCGAGCTATGCGGCCTTCGCGCTCGAGGCGGACGGCAAGGCGATGTCGACGACGATGGCGGCCGTGCGGATGCTGGGCGGCTTGCTGAAGAACAAGAGCTACGGGCCGCTGGTGGTGCCGATCGTCGCCGACGAGGCGCGGACCTTCGGGATGGACAACCTGTTCCGGCAGATCGGGATCTACTCGCCGGTCGGGCAGCTCTACGAGCCGGAGGATGCGGGCTCGATGATGTTCTACAAGGAGGCGAAGAACGGGCAGCTGCTCGAGGAGGGGATCACCGAGGCCGGCGCGATCTCGTCCTGGGCGGCGGCGGCGACGGCCTACAGCGTGCACTGCGTGCCGACGATGCCGTTCTACATCTATTACTCGATGTTCGGCTTCCAGCGGGTCGGCGACCTGATCTGGGCGGCGGCTGACCAGCGGGCGCGGGGTTTTCTTCTGGGCGCCACCGCGGGGCGCACAACGCTCTCGGGGGAGGGGCTGCAGCACCAGGACGGGTCGAGCCATCTGGTGGCGGCGACGGTGCCGACCTGCCGGGCCTACGATCCGGCCTATGCCTACGAGCTCGCGGTGATCCTCGACCACGGGCTCAGGCGGATGGCGGAGGACGAGGCCGACGAGTTCTACTACGTCACGGTGATGAACGAGAACTACGCGCAGCCGAGCATGCCCGACGGGGTGCGCGAAGGCATCCTGAAGGGGCTCTACGTCGTGCGGCCGGCGGAGGGCGAGGCGGCGGTGCGGCTGGTGGGCGCGGGCGCGATCCTCGGCGAGGCGCTGGCGGCGGCGGATCTGCTCGCCGATACGGGAATCGCGGCGGAGGTGCTGAGCGCGACGAGCTTCTCGGAGCTGGCGCGGGAGGCGCGCGCGGTCGAGCGGGCGAACCGGCTCGAGGGGCCCGAGGCGTCGCGGCGGGCGCATGTGGCGGCTTGCCTCGACGGGGCGGCGCCGGTGGTCGCGGTCAGCGACTACGTCCGCGCGGTGCCGGCGATGATCGCGCCCCATGTGGCGGCGCCGTTCGTGGCGCTCGGCACCGACGGCTTCGGGCGGAGTGCTGCGCGGGCCGACCTGCGGGCGTTCTTCGAGGTGGATCGCAAGAGCATCGCGCTCGCCGCGATCGACGCGCTGGTGCGGGCGGGACGGGCGGAGGCGCGGCTGCATGCGGAGGCGCTGGAGCGCTTCGGGCTCTCGTCGGAAGCGCCGGCGCCGTGGACGGTCTGAGCATGGCGCGGATCGAGCTGCGGGTGCCGGACATCGGCGACTTCCGCGACGTGCCGGTGATCGAGCTCACCGTCGGCGTCGGCGACCGCGTCGAGGTCGACGAGCCGGTGGCGATGCTCGAATCCGACAAGGCGACGCTGGACGTTCCGGCGACGGCCGCGGGGCGGGTCGCGGAGATCGCGGTCGCGGTCGGCGACCGGGTGAGCGAAGGCGACGTCCTAATGCTGCTCGAGGCGGATGAGGTGGCGGGCGGGCCGGAAGAGGC
>SKOX01000414.1 GCA_007119835.1 Paracoccaceae bacterium | reverse complement strand
CGAGCAGCGCGCCGGTCGCCGTCGTCGCCGGCGGCAGCGCGAGGTCGAGGCCGAGCCGCTCGGCGGCGGCAAGCCGGCCGGCGAGCATGCCCATCGCCGCGCTTTCGACGTAGCCCTCGACGCCGGTGATCTGGCCGGCGAACCGCAGCCGCGGCGCGGCCTTCAGCCGCATCCGCGCGTCGAGCAGCCGCGGCGAATTGATGAAGGTGTTGCGGTGGATGCCGCCCAGTCGCGCGAAGGCCGCCTGCTCGAGGCCCGGGATCAGCCGGAACACCTCGGCCTGCGCGCCGTGGCGCATCTTGGTCTGGAAGCCGACCATGTTGTAGAGCGTGCCGAGGGCGTTGTCCCTCCTGAGCTGCACCACGGCGTAGGGCTTGCCGTCGGGCGCGTGCGGGTTGGTCAGGCCGACGGGCTTCAGCGGCCCGAAGCGCAGGGTCTCGCGCCCGCGGGCGGCCATCACCTCGATCGGCAGGCAGCCTTCGAAATAGGGGGTGTCGCGCTCCCAGTCCTTGAACTCGGTGACGGGGGCTGCAACCAGCGCATCGATGAAGCGCTCGTATTCCTCGCGGTCCATCGGGCAGTTGAGGTAGGCTGTGCGGTCTTCCTCGGTCGCGCCCTTGTCGTAGCGCGACTGGAACCAGGCCTTGCCCATGTCGACGCTGTCGAAATGCACGATCGGCGCGATGGCGTCGAAGAAGGCGAGCGCGTCCTCGCCGGTCAGCCCGCGGATCGCCTCGGCGAGGCCCGGGCTCGTCAGGGGCCCGGTCGCGACGATCACGCTCGACCAGTGCCCGGGCGGGAGGCCGGCGACCTCGCCGCGCTCGATCGTGACCAGGGGGTGCGCGGCGAGCCGCTCGGTCACCGCCTGGCTGAACGGGTCGCGGTCGACGGCGAGCGCGCCGCCGGCGGGCAGGGCGTGGGCGTCGGCCATCGCCATGACGAGGCCGCCGCCTGCGCGCATCTCCCAGTGCAGGAGGCCGACGGCGTTGTTCTCGTCGTCGTCCGAGCGGAAGGAGTTCGAGCAGACGAGCTCCGCAAGCCCGTCCGTCTTGTGTGCGAAGGTCGCCCGCTGCGGCCGCATCTCGTGCAGCACCACCGGCACCCCCATCGAGGCCGCGGCCCAGGCCGCCTCCGAACCCGCGAGCCCGCCGCCGACGATGTGAACTGGTTCCATTCCGGTCATGCCCTTGATCTAAGCGTGCGCGCGCCGGAAGAAAAGCGCCGCGCCGCTGCGCTTGCCCGCCGCCGGCAGCCGGCGGCGGGAGGGCCGGAGGCCTGCCATGCCCGGGCGATGGATCGGCCTCGACCGCCCTGAAGGGCATCGGCGGCAGGCGCGCGTTCAAGGCACCGCAACGCCCTCGCCGCGGCAGGAGCCTGCGCTAGGTGACGCAGGCATGACGAAACGCGAGAATGTCTGGGACTATCCGCGGCCACCGCGCCTGGAGCGGGTGGACGTCCCGCTGGTCGCCATCTTCGGCGGGCGCGAGGTGGCGCGGACGCAACGGGGTTGGCGCGTGCTCGAGACCAGCCACCCGCCGACCTACTATTTTCACCCCGAGGACGTGGCCGAGGGCGTTCTCGAGCCGGCGCCGGGACGGTCGATCTGCGAGTGGAAGGGCGCGGCCCGGTACTGGAGCCTGGTCGCGGGGAGCAGACGCGCCGCGGGCGCGGCCTGGAGCTACCCGGAGCCGACGCCGGCCTTCGCGCCGATCAAGGACCACGTCGCCTTCTATCGCAATGTGCTCGAGGCCGCTTTCGTGGGCGACATGCCGGTGACGCCGCAGCCGGGCGACTTCTACGGCGGCTGGGTCACGCCGAACCTGGACGGTCCGTTCAAGGGCGGCCCGGGCAGCTGGGGCTGGTAGCGGCGGTCCCGCGGGCCCACCGGCCGCGAGCAGCACGTCTTTTGCGGTCCCGTCTTCGGTTAGCGCGGGAGGTCGGTGCGGGCTCGCCCGGATGCGGACCCGGCCGCGGGGGACGACGCCCTGGCAGCTGAACGGCACCGGCGGTCGAACGCTCGCCCCGCCGCTTCGTTTCCCTCCGGAGCCGCGCAGATCGAGGCGGCGCGTGACCAACCGGGAGGGGCGAGGGTGAAGACGGTAATCCTGGGCGCGATCGGCCTGGCGGCAGCCGTGGCGGTCTGGATGCTTATCCCGCTGGAGGGCTACATCCGCAGCTTCGCCGCCTGGATCGCGGGCCTCGGCGCGCTCGGGCCCGGACTTTTCGGCCTCGCCTACGTCGCGGTGACCCTGGCACTGGGACCGGCCTGGATGCTGTCGGTCGCGGCGGGCGTCGCCTTCGGTTTCTGGGGCCTCGCGCTCGTCCTGCCGTCCGCGCTCGCCGGGGCGGCGGCCGGCTACGTCGTCGCCCGGTGGTTCGGGCGCGAGAGGATCGCACCCTATCTGGAGCGCTGGCCGCGGCTCGAGGCCGTCGACCGGGCGCTCGCGCGCCACGGCTTCAAGGTGGTCCTGCTGCTCCGCCTGAACCCCGCCATTCCCTTCGGCGTCAAGAACTACCTCCTCGGCCTGAGCGGCGTGTCGCTGCCGACCTACCTGGCGGGAACCTGCGTCGGCATCATGCCCGGTGCGTTCGTCTACGTCTATTTCGGCGCCGTCGGTCGGCGGGCCCTCGACAGGCAGACCGAGCCTCTGGAGTGGCTGCTGATCGGCGCGGGCCTCGTGGCAACGCTCGCCGCCGTCTTGATAATTCGCCGCGCGGCGGTCGAGGAGCTGCGCCGGATGGGTGTTGTGGCGAAGCAGGAACATCCCCGCCACTGACGGGTTGGCGTGCGCGAACCGCAGAGATCCGGCCGGCGCGATCGCCGCCGCGGGCCGGCCGCGCAGCAGGGAGGAATGCCCGATGACAGCCTATGTCTCCATCCTGATCACCGCACTCGCGGTCGGGCTGATGATCGCCGCGACCTACGGCGTTTCGGCGCTCCTGAACCGCGGCGTGCGGCCCGCCAAGGCTGCGCCCTTCCTCGGCGGCGAGGCGCCGCGCCAGCACGCGATGAGCCGGTTTCACGTCCGCTGGTACGCCGTCGCGCTGCTGTTCCTCGCCTTCGACATGGAGATGGTCTTCATGTATCCGTGGGCGGTGGTCGTCGCCGACATCGGACTGATGGCCCTGATCGAGATGGGCATGTTCCTGCTCATCCTTCTGCTCGGCGTGCTCTATGCGTGGCGGGAGGGGGCGCTGCGTTGGACCTGACCGGTCGGCTCCGCGCCTGGGCGCTCGGCCGGCCGCGTGTCCTGCTTCTCGAGGCGGTGGGCGGCACCGGGCAGCGGCTTGCGGCCGAGGACGCCCTGCGTCGCCGAGCCTGGCCGCGTGCCGATCATCCCGCCGACGCCGACATGCTGGTCGTCTGCGGAGCGGCGACGCCGGCGCTCGCGCCGTCGATCGAACGGCTGCGGGCCGGCATGGCGCATCCAGCGGCCAGCGTGCTGATCGGCGGCGCTTCGGGGGGAGGCTTCGACCGGCATGGCGAGGATGTCGCGCGCGTTCTCGACGACGCGGCGGCGCTCCTGCGGCAGCGGGCGCGGGAGGGTCCGCCGCCGCCGGGCCGGGATGATGCGGAACCCGGAGAGGACGGCCACGGCGCGGCGCAGGCTGGCGGTGGTGGCCATGACAACGGTCAGCATGGGGACGGCGACGGCGATCATCACGGGCATGAGGGTCATCACGCGCACGAAGGTCATCACGGGCACGGGGACATGGCGCCGGGCGGCCTCGAGATGGCATCGCGCGCGGAGGATCGCGACGGGCTGAAGCTCGACGTGCTGGACGTGCCTTTCGGCGTCGGCTCATTCGGCTGGCCGCCGCTGCTCAGGGTGGTGCTGACGCTGCAGGGCGACGTCGTTCAGGACGCGCGGGTCGAGACGCTGGCGGCGCGGGCCGAGGCCGGCGCGGGTTCCTGGTGGGAGCGGCCATGGCGCGCGGCGCTGGCAGGCGAGGCGACCCCGGTGCCGGAGGCCGAACGCTGGCGCGCGGCGGCGCATCTCGACAGCCTGGGCCGT
>SKOX01000270.1 GCA_007119835.1 Paracoccaceae bacterium | reverse complement strand
TGCCCGGCGCGACATGCCGCTGTCGGGTTGGCGCGCGCTACTTCTTCCGAGGGAAGGCGTAGCTGCCGCCCTTGGCCGTGCGGAAGCCGCCGCCCACGAGCGCCTCGGCCAGCTTGACCGCGGCGCGCACGCCGTCGATCACCGGCAAGCCCGCCTCGGCTGACAGCCGATCGGCCATCTCCGTCATGCCGGCGCAGCCGAGCACCACCGCCTCGGCAGCATCATGATCCCTTGCCCGAGCGATCTCTGCCGCGAGCCGGCGTTCAGCTTCCGCCGCATCCTCCTCGAGCGCCAGCACCGGCAGATCCACCGACCGCACCCGCCGGCACGTCCGGCCGGCGCCGTAGGCCTCGACGAGATCCTCGATCACCGGCACCGACCGCCCGAGGGTCGTGACGATCGAGAACCGGGCTGCGATCATCGTCGCCACCCGCACGCCGGCTTCGCAGATGCCGACGACCGGGCCCGAGGCGACCTCGCGGGCGGCGCCGAGACCGGGGTCGTCGAAGCAGGCGATGACGTGCCCCTCCGCCCCCCGCGCCTCGGCCATCTGGATCGCCGCGAGCATCGCCGGCACCGCCGCCGCCTCGTCGAACCGCCCCTCGATGCTGACCGGCGTGCCCTGCGGGTTTGCGACCTCGAGCACGGTCCCGGGTGCGGCGGCTCTCTCGGCGGCGCGCCGGATCCCCGCGGTCATCGCCGCCGTGCTGTTGGGATTGATCACGAAGAGCCGCATTGCCCGTTCCTTCACCCCGGCCGATGGCCGCTTGATCCCCGGTCCCGCCCACGCTATGCGTTCGTCCGTCCGGGCCCTTCGTCTATCGGTTAGGACGCCAGATTTTCAATCTGGAAAGACGGGTTCGATTCCCGTAGGGCCTGCCATCTTGCCTTAAGTCTCCTTTCTTTTCCGTAGGTTATCGCCGACTTTGGCGAACCTTTTGGGGTGGTTCGCCAACGTTTGTTCGCGTTTCGGCCGTCCCAGCGTCTCGAATCCGGCGTCTGCCAGATCGGCGCCATCCACTGCCGACGTGTAGTGCTGCACCATGGCAAGGCTCTTATGGCCCAGGATGACCTTAATCATGTGAGGCGTCGCGCGCCCTCCGCGAGCCTCCGTCCCATCGCCTTCCGCAGCCCGTGCGAGGTACATTCAGGGAGCCCCGCCTTGTCGCACCAGCCGCGCATGAAGTTGCCGAGCGCGTCCGGCGAACGCGACTTCCGGTCGCGGGTTTCGAGGAACGTCAGCCGGTCCCGCGGGAGCGCGTCGAGCACCGCCGCCAACTCGGGCAGGATGCGAATGTCGATAAGCTCGCCGCCCGAGCGTAACGTCTTCTGCCGGCGATAGCTGATGCGCCCGTCCTTGACGTTCTGCCAGCCGAGCCGCGCCGCATCGACCTTAGCCGCCCCGGTGTAGAGCATCAGCGTCATTGCGAGGCGCGGGAGCGTGCCGATGGGATACGCCTCGTTAAACCGCGCGATCTCGTCCTCGGTCCACGTGTGAAACGGCTTCCGCTCGTAACGATAGGGCTTCACGGTCGCGGCGGGGTTATCCTGCCGCCAACCCAGGTCAACGGCATGGTCCAGCACCGCGAGGAGCCGCTTGCGAAGGACATTCGCCGCTGCAGGGGTGTCGGCCTTCTCGGCCAGCAACGCCATGATGTGCCGGCGCTCCAAGTGTCCTTGCGTCACGCGCTCGTCGCCATGTGCCGCGCGTAGCTTCTCGATGATGTTCTGGTAGTCGCGGCGCGTCTTCTCAGAGAGCCCAAGGAAGGCGGGGCTTCGATAGTAGGACGCCACCAGCGCCGAGAGCGAGCCCGGAACCGTGCGGGTGGCGCCGATGCGCCCCTTGACCCGCTGGCCCTCGACGGCCGCCTCGTAACGCCGCACAAAGTCCTCAGAGCCGTAGTCGGTGCCAAGCTCGACCGAGACGCCGCCCTTCCGAAAGCGCCAGCGCCGCCGGCCGTGCCGGTCGAAATAGGCACTCGCGTAGCGCGCCACCTGTATGCCGGCATCCCGCGCCGCCTTAAGCGCCCGAACGATGTCGGCCTGCGGAATGGCTGCCTTACGCGCTGGCATGTTCTACCTCCCGGGCCTCTATGGCATCGGGCGGTGCCGTGCGCTTGGCAATCTCCAGGAACACCAAGCCATTCACATGCACCGAGCGATGTATGGCAGTCAGAGGGTCCGGTGTTGAACCGGATTGCTCTTCAGGGTGATCAAGAGCAATCTCGATTGCCCACCGGCCACTGGATTGCAGAACTTCGAATGAAACCCAATGATGAGAAAGAGTTATCTCTAACTTTAACTGTAGAGGGTCGGGCGAGCAGTCCGCTTCAAATTTTGCGACCGCCCACAAAAGGCACTCTATCAATGACCGATCTTCCGCTTCGGCATTATGACTTGGGTAGAAATTCCCCCGGAAGGCGAGCCAATACGCCACATCTTCAGGCGCCCGCATCGCGACCGTAGAAGTCATGCAGGCAATCAGGAAGTGCAGGGCTTCGACTCGGCTCATTTCTGGGACGGCGCGGCCGCGACCCTTCTTCCTAAAGCCCGCATCTGCTAGCGCGCGATCCGCTTGGTCGGCCCATACGGGGTCCACACCAAGCATCTCAGCCAAAAGAGGAACAAGTTCTTTAGCTCGCATGCCTCCTACATATTCTTTGGTGTGGAAGATTGCAATGCTAAATTGCGGCCTACGGTCGCTGGCTCGCCCTCGGGCCGCGCAGGACTTCGAGCAGAACGTCGAGGTCGGCTTCACCGCCGGGAAGGTCGAGCCGCACCAGCCGCACGATCTCGGTTGCGCGTTCCGCAGCTTAGATGCGGGGGTCGCGCAGCGGTGCGAACAGAAGATGCGGTAAGCCTTCTTCGCCACGAACGGGCGGGCGCAATGGGCGCAGGTCTTGCCGGCCCGCGCCTCGGCCAGCCGCTCGGCACGGATGCGCGCGACTTCCACAACCGCGAGCCGCCGGGCCTCGGACAACTCGGCGTCGTGCGGGGTGGCAGACGTCTCCTTCCACGTCATGCCTTCCTCGAGAACGCCGACCTTGCCGGCATTGTCGGCGCCGCCATAGATCGATTGCAGCGTCTCCCGCAGCGTCTTCGCCGCCTCGGGGCCGATGGTCTCGGGGTGACTGACCATGCCGCTCAGACGCGCCCCATTGCGCCAGGTGGCCGCCGCAAAGCGTTCGCAGGCCAGGACGCCGCCCAGCGCCTCGCGCGCCCTGTCGAGCCGTGAGCGGGGCGTGAAGGGGTCATCCCACCTGTCTTTGATGAGCAGAACCTCGCCGGGAAGAAGCCGGCGGGTGCCTACCTCGTCGCCGATCTGAAACTGGATGCGCCGCGAGCCGGGAATGCGCTCGATCGCGACGTGACCGGGATGAACCGGCCAGAGCGCCTTCGGCATGCCGTTGCCGTCCCGCTCGATCTCGGCGACCGCCCAGCCGTGCAGGAGGGTGTTGGCCTGCATCGTGGTCACGAACTCGGCCGGCGTCTGCAGGTCGTTCGGTGCCGTGCCGAAGAGTCTTTGAACCGGATGGTTTTCCGCGACGCTGCGCACGCCGTCAGAGCCGCGCTTGTAGATGTAAAGCGGGGTGGCCCCCAGAGTCTGCGCGATAAGCTGGACCGCCGCATACGCCGCGCTGGAGCCCTCCACGGCGGCCGGGGAGATGAGCCCGCCGGTAAGGGTCGGAATGCCGAGAACCTGCAGCCTATCCCAGGAGCCCTCGCAGGTCTCGACGCGGCGGCCGAAGAGGCGGTCGATCAAGCCCATGTGCAGCTATCCAGCCAGGCGCGCGCCGCCGCCAGCTTGCCAGCCGCGGCGGAGCGACGGCGCGCTGTTATCACCGTCCCGTCGTACGCCGGCCATGCCGAGACGATGCTAACCTCGTGAAGGTCGAGGGCGCGAAGCTCCCGGCGGTCGCCCTGCCACCGCTCCCCGTTATGATGCTAACCTCAGCCATGGACGCCTCCCTCATAGCGGTGCTTCAACACCCGCCACCTTGGCACATCGATGCCGTCGGGGGGG
>SKOX01000202.1 GCA_007119835.1 Paracoccaceae bacterium | reverse complement strand
GGCTTGGCGAGCTCGCTCTCGAGGTGCAGGCGGTGGCGCAGGCCGGAGAAGCCCGCGTCCTCGATCTGGGCGATGAACCGCGGCAGATCCCAGAACGGGATCATCTCCGGCGGCGAGAAGCTGTCGAGGATCTGCGCGCTGGTCAGAGCGGTCGGCAGGCGCAGCTCGGCCCCGAGCGCGGTGCGCTGGAAGCTCATGTCGGGCTGCAGCTCCCAGCGCGTCGCGTTCGCGAGCACCCAACGGCCGGGCTCGAGGCGCGCCGCGGTGGCGTCGATGCGGGCGTAGAGCTGGCCGGTCTGGTCGTAGCGATGGAGCATGACGTCGTTGAGCGCGGTGCCGTCGGCGGTCGCCCGGCTCGCGCGGATCACGGTCTGCCCCTCGGGCTCGCCCTGCCTCAGCCAGACGCCGCCGCCGCTGACCGAGAGCAGGCTGGCGGGGCCGGCGGTGCGGAACGCCTCCTCGGCGATGGCCGCGTGGCGCAGCGAGGCGGAGACGAGGGGGTTCGCCACCGCGACCGCCGCCGCGCCGAGCATGAGGCCGGCCGCCGTCGGGATCGTGATGAGCTTGAGCGCCGAGACGCCCGCGGCCCGGAGGACGACGAGCTCGCTGGTGCGCGCGAGGCCGAGGAAGGTCGCGAGGCTCGCGAGCATCACCACCAGCGGGAAGACGAGGTAGGCGACCTCGGGCGCCTGCAGCGCGGTGATGCGGGCCACGTCGGCGAGCCCGGCGTCGCTGCCGGCGTAGCGGCGCAGGTTCTCGATGCCCGAGAACAGCAGCACGATCAGCGCGATGACGATCTGCACCGCGAGGACCGCGAACAGGAACTTCTTCAGGATGTAGCGTGTGAGCGTCATGCCGGTGCCGGCCCCCGCCGTCGTCCGTGGCTGAGCAGGAAGACGAGGGCCGCCATGTAGAGAAGCCCGATCGCGATGCCGGAGTACATGATCGGCCACAGGTCGGCGTCGTTCTGCACCCGCGAGCGCGACAGCAGCGTCACCGAGTGCAGGAAGATGCCGAGCGCGATCGCGCCGACGATCCGCTTGCCGAAGCCGCCGCGCCGGTAGGGGCCGGCCAGCAGCGTGACGAGCCCGACGAGCGGATAGAGCATCGCGAGGAGCGGCAGAACGATCTTCCAGTGCCCCTCGGCGATGAGCGGCGCGCGGGAATGATCCTCGAGCATCGCCTCGGTCGGCCGGAGCAGGTCGAGCACCGGGTATTCCGCCGGCCGCGGCGTGCGCACGCGCTCGGTCCTGAGCAGGTCGGAGAGGTCGAAGACGAACTGGTCGAAGACGACGGTGTTGAGCTGCGCGCCGGCGGCGCGGGTGAGGGCGACGCCGTCGACCATCACCAGCCGGGCCTCGTCGCCGTCGCGCACCAGGAGGGCGCGCTCCGCGGAATAGGTGACCGGCTGCGCCGGCACCCGCTCGTCGTGCAGGAAGAGCCCGGCCATCTCGCCCAGCCGGCCGGTGTCGGTGATGAAGAGGGTGAGGCCGGGCGCGGGGTGGATGAACTGCCGCTCGACGATCAGCGCCCCGACCAGGTCGGCGCGGATCTCCTGGGTGCGCTCGGCGAGCTGGGCGCTGCCGCGGGGCACGAGGACCATGGTGGTGATCGCCATGCCGACGAGCAGCACGACCCCGAAGAGCGCGACCGGCCGCATCAGGTCCCAGGGCGCCGAGCCCGCGGCCATCATCACGATGAGCTCCGCCTCGGCGTAGAGCTTGTTGACGGTGTAGAGCGCCGCGCCGAGGCCCGCGAGCGGCAGGACGACCACGAAGACCTGCGGCAGCACGAGGAGCGAGAACTCGATGAACACCGACGCGGGCTGGCCGCTGGTGATGACGGTGTCGATCAGCCGCACCGCCTGGGTGAGCCACACCACGCCCGTGAAGATCAGCCCGAAGAAGCCGAAGCCCTTCAGCAGCTGTCCCAGGATGTAGCTGTCGATGCGCCGCACGCGGGCCCCCTGCGATGGTGTCGCCGCGGCCCGTCGCGGGCGTCGCGGGCTCGTCTGGTCAACCGGGAGGAAAGCCGCTAGCTCTCTGGCGGGAAACGAGCCCAAGGAATGTAGGGAGACCGCGATGACGACGCCACTGCAAACGACCTTCGTGCCGGCCGATGCCGATAGCATTGCCGAGATCGAGGGCCGCGTGGCGGTCTTCCTCGACCCCGAGGGAGCGATGGACCCGCTGGCGCGCAGGGTGAACCGGCTGACCCGCGGCGCGCTCGCCCGCCTCGCCGAGAGCGACGCCTTCCGGCGGATGAAGCCCGGCGAGGGCCACGCCCTCTCGATGCCGCAGGGCGTCAGGGCCGAGGCCGTCCTCGTCGTCAAGCTGCCGAAGAAGCCGTCCGAGGAGGAGGCGCGCAAGGCGGGCGCCGCGATCGCGCGGTTCAACGCCTCGGTGCCGCTGACGGTGCTCCTCGGAGCGCGGCCGCTGCCTGCGCTCCTGTCGGGCATCCTGATGCGCGCCTATGCCTTCGACGCCTACCGCAAGCGCGAGGAGGACAAGCCCGAGCCGAACCGCGCGCTGAGCGTCATGGTGAACGACGCGGAGGCGGCGGAGGCGGCGGCCGGTGCGGTCGTGGCGGTCGCCGAGGGCGTGTTCTTCACCCGCGATCTCGTCAGCGAGCCGGCGAACGTTCTGACGACGACCGAATTCGCCGACCGGCTCGAGGCGCTGCGCGACCTCGGGCTCGA
The DNA here is from genome assembly GCA_007119835.1 of Paracoccaceae bacterium. Taxonomy (GTDB): domain Bacteria; phylum Pseudomonadota; class Alphaproteobacteria; order Rhodobacterales; family Rhodobacteraceae; genus Amaricoccus. The sequence continues at coordinate 1,329 of SKOX01000202.1, read as the reverse complement.
GGTCGAGGTCCTCGACGAGGACGCGCTCGAGGAGCTTGGCATGCGCACGCTGCTTGCGGTCTCCCGCGGCTCGGAGACGCCGGCGCGGGTCGTCGTCATGCAGTGGAAGGGCGGCGGCGACGAAAAGCCGCTGGCGCTCGTCGGCAAGGGCGTCGTCTTCGACACCGGCGGCATCTCGATCAAGCCGTCGGGCGGCATGGAGGAGATGACCATGGACATGGGCGGCGCCGGCGTCGTCGCGGGCGCCATGAAGGCGCTCGCGATGCGGAAGGCGAAGGCCAACGTCGTGGGCCTCGTCGGCCTCGTCGAGAACATGCCGGACGGTCGCGCCCAGCGCCCCGGCGACGTGGTGAAGTCGATGAAGGGCGACACGGTGGAGGTGATCAACACCGACGCCGAGGGCCGCCTCGTGCTCGCCGACGTGCTGTGGTACGCCCAGGACCGCTTCGAGCCCGCCGCGATGATCGACCTCGCGACGCTGACCGGCGCGGTCATCATCGCGCTCGGCCACGAGAACGCAGGCATCTTCGCCAACGACGACGCGATTGCCGATGCGCTGCTCGCCGCGGCCAAGGCCGAAGGCGAGGGGGCGTGGCGTCTGCCGCTCGGGCCCGCCTACGACAAGAAGCTGAAGAGCCGGGTTGCCGACATGGCCAATGTCGGCGGGCGCGACGCCGGATCGATCACCGCGGCGCAGTTCCTCCAGCGCTTCGTGAAGAAGGAGACGCCCTGGGTGCATATCGACATCGCCGGCGTCGCCTACCGCAAGGACGACACCGACTTCGCGCCGAAGGGCGCGACGGGCTGGGGCGTGCGCACCCTCGACCGGCTGGTGCGCGACCGCTACGAGCGCTGAGAGGATGTGAAAGAATGCCCGCAACGCCGGATTTCTCGGAAAAATGTCCAATCTTGCCAGCGGGCGTTCTTTCGCATCGTCGATACATTTACAAACTCTGAGCCGCGGGGCCGGGTGCCGTGGCTGAGGTCCTGTTCTACCATCTCACCGCCTCGCCGGTGGAGCAGGCCCTGCCGGAGCTGCTCGAGCGCGCGCTCGCCCGGGAGTGGCGCGCGGTCGTGCGCTGCGGCTCGCAGCCCGCGCTCGAGATGCTCGACGCCCGGCTCTGGACCTGGCGCGACGACGCCTTCCTGGCCCACGGCACGGCAGCCATGGGCCACGCCGCGCGTCAGCCGGTCTGGCTCACCTGCGGCGGCGAAAACCCGAACGGCGCGCAGCTCCTGATGCTCGTCGCCGGCGCCCGCGCCGAGCCGGCCGAGGCCGCCGGGTTCGAGCGGGTCTGCCTGCTCTTCGAGGCGGCGGACGCCGAGGCC
>SKOX01000034.1 GCA_007119835.1 Paracoccaceae bacterium | reverse complement strand
TCGGCGAGGCCTGGAACATGGTCGGCTGGGCCGCAGCAGCATCGCTTGCCCTATTGATTTCGATCCGCTACCAATCCGGCCATGGAAGCCCGGTCCGACACGCCAGACCGCATTGCCGAACTGCTCATCCACATCGGCCGCGCCGCCCGCATCGAGGATGGGCGTTCGAAGCTGACGGCAGCGCAATGGACCTGTCTGCGCTTCTTCGCGCGCGCCAATGGCAGCACCCGCACCCCGTCGGCCTTCGCGAACTTCCAGGCGACGACCCGGGGGACCGCCTCGCAGATCGTCAAGAGCCTGGAGAGCCGCGGCCTCGTCGCCCGGCGGCGCTCAACCCTGGATCGGCGCAGCGTGCGCTTCGACCTGACGGAGACCGGCCGCGCCCTGCTCGAGCACGATCCGCTTCGCGACGTGATCGGGGTGATCAACGGCCTCGAGGCTGGCGAGCGCGACCGGTTCCTCGCAACGCTGTCGCGGCTGGCGTCCGCCTTCGCGGGCCTCAGGGCGGTGCCGGCTTTCGGCACCTGCCGCGACTGCAGCCATTTCACCCCGGCCGGCGAGAGCGGCCATTGCGCGTGCATGGCGGCCGAACTGTCCGCCGATGACATCGAGAGGCTGTGCGCGAGTTTCGGACCCGCGAGCGCCATTGGAACCGAAGGAGAAGACCATGCCTGCCAATGACACGAATGCCGCTCCCAGGCTGATCGCGATCGGCAGCGGCAAGGGCGGCGTGGGGAAGTCGACCGTGACGGCCAACGTCGCCGTGGCCATGGCCGAGGCGGCGCTCGCCGTCGGTGTCGTCGATGCCGACATCTATGGCCCCTCCATCCCCGGAATGCTGGGGATTGCGGCCGACAAGCCCACGATGTCGCCCGATGGCAAGGTGATCCCGGCCGAGGCGCATGGCGTCAAGGTCATGTCGATGGCCATGCTGACCGACGACGACAAGCCCGCGATCCTCCGCGGTCCGATGGTCACGAAATACCTGCAGATGTTCGTCGGGCAGGTGGAGTGGGGCGCACTGGACGTCCTCCTGCTCGACCTGCCGCCGGGAACGGGCGATATCCAGCTGACGATGGCGCAGGCGTTTCCGCTCGAGGGCGCCGTGGTCGTCAGCACGCCCCAGGACGTCAGCCTGAAGATCGCGCGGCGCGGGCTGCGGATGATGGAACAGGTCAACGTGCCGATCCTGGGCATCGTCGAGAACATGAGCGGCTTCACCTGCCCTTCCTGCGGGACGGTCACGCACATCTTCCATGACGGCGGCGGGGCGAAGATCGCGCGCGAGCTGGACGTGCCCTTCCTGGGCAAGGTGCCGCTCGATCCGGCGGTGGTCGATTGCGGCGACGACGGCTTGCCGCTGGTCAAGGCCGCGCCCGACAGCCCGGCCGCCCACGCCTATCGCCAGATCGCGGCGACGCTGGCGCACGGCCGCAGTGCGGCGCCGGGCATCGCCACGCCCTTCGCCTGGACGCTCGCCGACGGCACCGGCAGGCCCGCTCCGGCACCGGCAGGCGGCGACGGGCCGCCCGACCTGCTGGTCGGTCTCGATCACGGCGGGAGCGGCCTGCGCCTGCGGTGGGCCGACGGCCACGACCAGACCCTCGCCGACCGCGATCTGCGGCTTGCCTGCTCCTGCGCGCAATGCCGCGAGGAAATAACCGGCCGCCGGCTGCTCGACCCGGCGTCCGTGCCGCTCGACCTCCGGATCACCCGGATCTGGAGCGTCGGCAACTATGCCCTCGGCATGGACTTCAGCGACGGCCACAGCACCGGCATCTACACGTTCAAGGTCCTGCGCGCGATGCAGAGCACGGAGATGGAGGATGTCTGAACTGCCGCGCCGCATCCGGGCGCAGGCCTCCGCCCGCGAAGCCGACGTCATGGGCTTCGTTCTGGACATGCCGGTCCAGGCCGGCCGGTCGGCGCGGCTCGAGGCGACGGACGAGGCGCCGCTGGCCCGCGCGCTGTTCGGCATCGAGGGGGTCGGCCGGATCGAGGTCGCCGACGCGACGATCTGGGTGCGGAAGGAGGCGGCGGCCGACTGGTCGGTGCTGAAGCCCGCGATCGCCGCCGCGATCCGCCAGGTGCTGGACGAGACCTCCGCGCCGCTCGGGGCGGGCGGCGACGCGCGGGAGGCAGGCGATCCCGACGCCGCCCTGCGCCAGGCCGTCGAGGAGCTGCTCGAGCGTCAGGTGAATCCCGCGGTCGCCGCCCATGGCGGCCACATCGCGGTCGAGCGGGTCGGAGACGGCAATGTCTATCTGCGCATGTCGGGCGGGTGCCAGGGCTGCGCCGCCTCCTCGGCCACGCTGCGGCAGGGCGTGGAGCGGATGCTGCGCGCGGCCCTGCCGCAGATCGCGGGCATCGTCGACGTCACCGACCACGCGGCCGGCAGCGCGCCCTACTATGCCCGGGAGAACGGGCCGTCGCCGGTCCTGCACCGTCCGCTGCCGCCGGACATGATCGCCTGGGAGGACGGGCAGGTCGTCGTCGATCCCGACCAGCTCGCACCGCGTCTGGGGCTGACGCCGCAGGCGCTTCGCGAGGCGTTCGCGACCGGCGAGGTCGTCGGCGTGACGGAGGTCGGCGAAGGCGCCGACGCCGGCAAGACGCGGATCGTGGTGCGCAGCGCGACCCGGGCCTGGGCGGCGGAGATCGATGCGGGCGGCGCTGCCCGGGAGATCCCGCCGCCGCGCCTGGCCGAAGCCGCCGCCGACACGGAACGGGATCTTGCTGCCCGTGTGCGCGCCCATCTCGAAGCTTTGCCCGCCGACAAGGTGCCGGTCAGCTATGGCAGCCTCGCCCGCGCGCTCGGGCTCTGGCTCCCCGGCTCCGTGAGCCGGGTCACGCGCGCCCTGGAGACGACGATGCGCGAGGACGCCGCCGCCGGCCGCCCCTTCATCGCCGCCCGCGCCGTCGGCCGGGGGCGGGAGGGCCTGCCGGGCAAGGGCTTCTTCGACCTCGCCCGCGCGCTCGCCCGCGGACCGCGGGAGGGCGAAAGCGACCGCGATTTCCACGCCCGCGAAGCCGGCCGCCTGGGCAACGTCGCCGAGACTGCCGGCGGACGCTGAAGCCGGACCGCCCGCCTTCGGGGGCTCCCCGGGCGTGGCGACGCCGGCTCCCGCGGCGATTGCGGCCGCTTCGGCTCGAACCCACGGGGCCCGCCGCGCGTAGGGTGTGGATGCGGCATTCGAAGGGAGATGCGTCATGTTGTGGAGGATCTCGGACCTCATCGGCTATTCCGTCCAGGCGACCGACGGCGGCATCGGGGCCGTGAGCGACTTCCTGATCGACGACCGGGCATGGGACGTGCGCTGGGCGGTGATCGACACCGGTGCCTGGCTGCCCGGCCGGAAGGTCCTGCTGCCCCCGACCGCCTTCGGCGACGGCGATCCGGAGAGACGCGCATTCCCCGTCGACCTCACCCGGGAGGGCGTGGAGAACAGCCCGCCGCTCGACGCCGACAGGCCCGTGTCGCGCCAGGTCGAGGCGGATCTCTACGGCCATTACGGCTGGGCGCCCTACTGGGGCGGCGCCCACGGGATGCCCGCCTACTACACGCCGGCGGCAGGCGCCGCGGGTGCCGTGCCCCCTGTCGCCACGCCCGTCCCGCTGCAGGGCGAGGCGGATCCTGCGGCCCCGCGGCCACCCGGGACGGCTGCCGCGGAGAACCGGGAGGGCGACCCTCACCTGCGCAGCGCGAACGAGGTGACCGGGTATTACGTCCAGGCGACGGATGGCGATGTCGGCCACATCGAGGATCTCGTCGTCGAGGCCGGAAGCTGGAAGACGCGCTACCTGCTCGTCGACACGCGGAACTGGTGGCCGGGCAGGCTGGTGCTGATCGCTCCGGACTGGGCAAGCGATGTGAGTTGGGCCGAGCGCAAGGTGCTCGTCGATGTCAGCCGGGAAAAGGTCAAGGGCAGTCCGGAATACGACGCCACGAAGCCCATCGACCGCGGCTACGAGGCGCGGCTCCACAGCTACTATGACGCTCGTCCGTACTGGGGCGGGATGTGATGCAGCGCCCCGTTGTGGTGCGGGGCCCCTCCTGCCGGTGCCGGGGCAAGTCCGATCCGCCGGCAATGCTGCGGGCCCCGGATCGGCCAGGAGGCCCAGGTTCCGCTTCGGGCGGAAGCGCCTCTGCACGGGCGAATCCGGTACAATCGGTTAGAGTCGTGTAGTGTGGCTCGAGTGATATTGCCCGAGAATTTGCGCCAGATCCGAGACGCCACCTCCGGGTGCCTGCGCCATTATTGACCCAGAGCGACGCTCCATCTGCCGAATTCACCGTCCGGAGGAGGAACACCGCCCGGAGCCGCGCGTTTTCCCGTCACCTTCCCAGCCTCAGCCACTGAACGGAGGCCATCATGGTCGGCAGAGACCGCACGGATCCGACAGCGACGCCGCCACAGCCTCCCGACGAAGCGCGCGCCGGGAAGGACGACGAATCCCTGGCCCCCGAAACGGGCGAAGGACAGGATCCTCGCCGCCGACCGGCCCGCCCCGATCCGGAAACGGGCGAAGTCCGGGCCGGCCCCGGCGACGCCGGATTGCAGGACCGCCCCGCGGTCAACCCCGGCACATCCGGCACGAAGCAGATGTCGAACAGACGCCTCGGCATCGGGCTGGGACTCGCAGCCATACTCGCGATCATCGCGTTCATCCTTGCGGTGGTATTCTGAGTCGCTGCGCAAACAGCGGTCGGCATGGAAGTGGCTGCCTGAAGTGCAGCAATTGTGAAGGATTGCGCGGGCGAGGCCCGCGGCCACCGCGCGGCCGGAACGGGCTGCGATGCCTCGTCCTCGACGGCGAGGATGCTCAGAACCCGTCGAGCGCCGCCTCGGCGAGCTGCCGCAGGTCGGTGCCCTGGCGACCCCGCCTCAGCACGCTTGTCGCCGTCGTTTTCGGCCCGGATCGCGCTTCTCGCGGCGGCGGACGGGCTGGCGATCGTCCCGGCGGACAGCGACCGCATCGCGCAGCGCGACCGCCTCGGGTTTCTGCCGCTCTGAGCGTTGCGAAGCGTCCCACCAGCCGGTAGGCCGGCGGGCGGAGCAAGGACGGAGGCCGGACCGTGACCACGACACCCGAAGAGCTGCGTCGGGGGCCGGCGAAGTGGCCCGCGCCTATCCCGAGGTCTGGAGGGCGTACGCCGCGCTCGGCAAGGCCTGTTCGGAGGCCGGCCCCATCGACGGCCGGACGGCGCGCCTCGTGAAGCTCGCGCTCGCGATCGGCGCGCTTTCGGAGGGCGCGGTCCATTCCCACACCCGGCGCGCGCTCGAGGAGGGCGTTCCCGCGGAGGAGCTGAAGCAGGTGGCCCTGATGGCCATCCCGACCCTCGGATTTCCGCAGGGCGTCAAGGTGCTGACCTGGATCGAGGACATCACCGACGCCGCCTGATGAACTGGCTTCGCCCGTGATCGGCCCGCCATTGCACTGGCGGCAGGGGAGGTCATCGCCGGACGTCGACCTGGGCGAGCGCGCGGGTTGAGCCGCCGGCCGATCACGGCGGCCACGCGGCCGAGGTGGCGCGGATCTGCGCCCTCGCCGCGTTTCACCTGACCATGGCAGGCCGGTCGCCCCGGGAGGTTCCGGTCGCGGATCAGGCGATGACCTCCAGATGCCTCGACCCGACCATGCGACGGGTCTTCAGGAACGCTCGAGATTCGGCAGCAGGGCCGCGAGGGCCTCGACCGCATGCCCCATGACCTCGGGGGCGCAGTACTCGGCTGGGTTGTGGCTGATGCCGTCACGGCAGGCCAGAAAGAGCATCGCGACGGGACAGAGGTCGGCCATCGCCGAGCTGTCGTGGGTCGCGCCCGAGGCGAGGCGCATGCCGCGACCGCCGACGGCCCTGACCGCCGCCGCGAGCGCATCCTGCAGCCGGGGGTCGCAGGGCGTGGCGGGCTGGGCGTATGTGCGCCGCATCGCCACCCGCACGCCACGGGCAGCCGCGATCTGCTCGGCCCGCGCGCTCAGCGCCGCGCCGGCGGCCTCTCGCACCGCGTCGTCGGGGGCGCGGATCTCCACCGTCATCTCCACCTGGCCCGGGACCGCGTTGACGACGCCGGGGAGAACCTTCAGCGCGCCGACGGTGGCGAGCAGCCCCTCGGTCTCGCGCGCCCGGGCCTCCACCGCCAGCACCAGGTCGGCCGCCGCGGCCAACGCATCCCGGCGCAGCGCCATGGGCACGGTGCCGGCATGGGCGGCCTCGCCATCCCAGATCACCGAGTGCCGCTCGATGCCGCAGATGGCGGTGACGACGCCGAGCGCCTCGCCCTCGGCCTCGAGCACCGGGCCCTGCTCGATGTGGCACTCGATCCAGCCCATGACACCGGCGGGATCGCGACGCAGGCCCGCGACGGCGTCCGGGTCGAGGCCGAAGCCCTCCATTGCCGCGCGCAGCGTCACGCCGCCGGGATCGGCCAGGTCGAGGACCGCAGGGTCGAAGGTTCCGGCCAGCGCCCGCGGCCCCATCAGGGCGGTGGGAAAGCGCGCGCCCTCCTCGTCGGCGAAGGCGAGGACCTCCACGGCGAACGGCAGCGGCGCGTCGCCGAGCGCGCGCAGCGCCAGGACGGGCAGCACCACGCCCATGGCGCCATCGTAGGCGCCGCCCTGGCGCACGCTGTCCTGATGCGAGCCCATGAGCAGCGTGGGCGCCCCCGCGGGACCCCCGCGCCGGCCGATCAGCGTGGCTGCGGCGTCCATCCTGACGCCGAGCCCGGCGCTCTCCATGAGCTCGGTCAGCAGCGGCAGCACGGAGCGATGCTCCTCGGTGAAGGGCAGGCGGGTGACGCCCGGCCCGGGTTCGGAGACGCGGGCGAGCCGCTCGATCCAGCGGGCGGCCTCCGCGCCCAAGTCGGTTCGGGTGAGGGTGTCTGTCATGCGTGACGCTCCGGGTCTGTTCGGACGGGAAGGCCGGCGACCCACCGGACGTAGTCGGGCCGGCGGGCGCGCTCGAGCAGGCGGGCGAGCGCCTCGAGCGGCGCCTCGTCCCAGTCGATCCGCAGGCTGAGCGGCGGTTCGGTGTCGCAGACGATCAAGAGTGCCGCCGAGAGATGGCCGCGGCTGTCGCCCCCGCTGGTCTCCGCGGCACGCAGCGCGGCCATCAGCCGGTCCTCCATCGGCCCGGAGGCGTCGCGGAAGCCGTGCCGGGCCGCCTCCAGCACTTCCGGTCCGGCGAGGATGTTTCCGGCGATCACCAGGTCGCGCTCGGCAAGCGCGCCCTTCCAGTCGCGGTTCGCGCGGCCGGTGAACGCGCCTTCGGCGCCCGAACGACCGAGCACCGACAGCTGGCGCCACGCGCGTCCGTCGTCCTGCGACACGATGCGGTCCACCACCGCCTGCGCCTCATGGCCCTGGTGCAGCAGGTCGAAGGCCTCGTCGGCCCAGATCGTCGAGGGCTGTTCGCCCTGTGCCGCGACGATGCCGGTGCGCGAATCGCCCCGCAGCACCCATCCGCCGACGCAGAGATTGCCGGTCACGGCGGCGCCGCCCAGCCGCCCCGTGGCGGGATCGCGGGCAAGAACCGACACCGTCATGGGCAGAGCCTCCTCTCGCGCACCGGTCCGGGGAACGCATCCTTTCCCGAATCCAAATTATCATGATAAATTGCCGGCAGCGAGAGCAACAGGGAGTGCCAGCCATGCCTTTCCCCCTCACCCGCCGACACGCCGGCCTCTTGACCGCCGCTTTCCTCGCCACGTCGGCGCTGACGGCGCCCGCGTTGGCCCAGACGCCGCCCGGCGTGCTGGTCGTCGGCCAGATCGCCGAGCCGCAGGCGCTCGACCCGCATGCGGTCACCGCCGTCAACGACTTCCGGATCCTGATGAACCTCTACGACGGGCTGGTGCGCTACGCGCCCGGCACGCTGGAGGTCGAGCCCGCCCTCGCCGAGGACTGGGAGATCGACGAGGACGGCACCGTCTACACCTTCACCCTGCGCGAGGGGGTGACCTTCCACGACGGCAGCGCGCTCGATGCCGAGGCGGTGGTGTGGAACTTCGAGCGGATGCTCGACGAGGACCACCCGATGCACGAGGCGACCGGGCCGTTCCCGCTCAGCTTCTTCTTCTCGGCCATCGAGGAGGTCGAGGCGGTGGACGACCGCACAGTGCGCTTCACCCTCAACGAGCCCTATGCGCCGTTCCTGTCGAACCTCGCCTATCCCACGGGCCTGATCGTCTCGCCCGCAGCCGTCGAGGAGCATGGCGAGGACTTCGGCCGGAACCCGTCGGGCACCGGGCCCTTCGTTTTCGAGGAATGGCGGTCGAACGAGCGGGTGACGCTGCTGCGCAATCCCGACTACTGGGACGGCGAAGCCGCCGCGGAGGCGGTGATCTTCCGCCCGATCACCGACGCCAACACCCGCACCGCCGAGATGCTCGCGGGCGGCATCGACATCATGGTCGAGGTTCCCCCCGTGGCGCTGTCGCAGTTCGAGGGTGCGGGCTTCGAGATCGTCGAGCAGGCGGGCCCGCACGTCTGGTTCCTGATCCTGAACACCAAGGAAGGCCCCTTCGCCGACGTCCGCGTCCGCCAGGCCGCCAACTACGCGATCAACAAGGAGGCGCTGGTCAACGACGTGCTCGAGGGCACGGCCACCGTCGCCTCGGGCCCCGTCGCGCCGGCCTTCTCCTGGGCCTATGCCGGGCTCGACCCCTATCCCCACGACCCCGACCGCGCCCGCGAGCTGCTGGCCGAGGCCGGGGCCGAGGGGGCCGAGCTCACCTTCTACGTCACCGAGGGCGGCTCGGGCATGCTCGACCCGGTGCCGATGGGCACCGCGATCCAGGCGGACCTCGCCGCGGTGGGCCTCGACGTGCGCATCGAGACCTACGAGTGGAACACCTTCCTCGGCCGGGTGAACCCTGGCCTCGAGGGGCAGGCCGACATGGCGCAGATGGCGTGGATGACCAACGATCCCGACACCCTGCCCTTCCTGACCCTGCGCACCGAGGCCTGGCCGGACGAGGGCGGCTTCAACTCGGGCTACTACTCCAATCCGGAGGTGGACCAGCTGCTGGAGCAGGCCCGGGTCGAGACCGACCAGGACGAGCGCGCCCGCCTCTACAAGGAGATGCAGGAGATCGTTCAGGAGGACGCGCCCTGGGTCTTCGTCGCCAACTGGGTGCAGAACGCGGTGACGAACGACAGGGTGGAGAACTTCAGCCTCGAGCCGTCCTTCTTCCTGCTGCTCAAGGACGTGGCGAAGAACTGACGCCACGCCCGCCCGGGCGTCTCGGCACGCCCGGGCCTAGACCTCATGGAGCGCGGCCATGGGCGCCTACATCCTGAAGCGGCTGGTCTCGGCGATCCCGGTGCTGTTCGGCATCACCGTGATCGTCTTCCTGATCATGGCGCTGATCCCGGGCGACCCCGCCACGGCGATCCTAGGAGCCTACGCCACGCCCGAGAACGTCGAGCGGCTGAACCGCCATCTCGGCCTCGACCGCCCGCTCTGGCAGCAATACTTCGTCTGGGTCGGCAACCTCGTGCAGGGCGATTTCGGCCGGTCCTTCGCGCTCAACCGCCCCGTCCTCGACGAGATCCTCGACCGCTTCTCCGCGACGCTGGTCCTCGCGGGCACCGCCTTCGTGCTCTGCGCGCTTCTGGGCATCGTCGCCGGCGTGGTCTCGGCCGCGCGGCAGTACGGCCTCGCCGACAAGGCGATCACGGCGGCGGTGATCCTCGGCATCTCGGTGCCGTCCTTCTTCCTCGGCATGATGATGATCCTGCTCTTCGCGGTGCACCTGCGCTGGCTGCCGGTGTCGGGGATGTACTCGATGTTCGGCGGCGGCGACCTTCCCGACCTGATCCGCCACCTCGCGATGCCCGCCATCGCGCTGTCGCTGGTCGCCACCGGCGTGGTGGCGCGGTTGACACGGGCCAACATGCTCGAAGTGCTGCGCCAGGACTTCATCCGGACCGCCCGCGCCAAGGGCGTGCACGAGCGCCGGGTGATCTGGGGCCATGCGCTGCGCGCGGCGATGGTATCGGTGATCCCGATCCTGGGCCTGCAGGCGGGCTTCGTGCTGTCGGGGGCCGTCTATATCGAGATCGTGTTCCAGTGGCCCGGCATCGGGCGGATGCTGGTCGACGCGATCCTCAAGCGCGACATCCTGCTGGTGCAGGGCGGCGTCGTCTTCGTCGCCGCCTGCTACGTCGGCTTCAACATCCTCGTCGACGTGGCGCAGGCCTGGCTCGACCCGCGGATCAAGACCTGATGCGGCTCTTCCTGCGCCTGCTGTTCCGCAACCGCCTCGCCGGCTTCGGCGCGGTGGTGCTGAGCGTCATCGTCGTCCTCGCGCTCGTCACGCCGCTCCTGCCGCTGCATCCGCCGAACGCGACCGACACCGCCAACCGCTTCCTCAGGCCGCTCTCCGAAGGCCACCTGCTCGGCACCGACCATCTCGGCCGCGACCTGCTCTCCCGCCTCCTGTGGGGCACCCGGCTCAGCCTCGCGGTCGGTTTCGCCGCGGCGATGATCGCGGCGGTGATCGGCGCGACCATCGGCATCGTCGCGGGCTATGCCGGCGGGCGGACCGACAACGTGACGATGCGCGGCGTCGACATGCTGATGGCCTTCCCCTACATCCTGCTCGCGCTCGCGATCGTCGCCGCCCTCGGCCCCGGGCTGATGAACGCACTGATCGCGGTGGCGGTGGTCAACATCCCGTTCTTCGCCCGCAACATCCGCGGCGTCACCGTCGGCCTCGCCCACCGCGAGTTCGTCGACGCCGCGCGGCTGTCGGGCATGGGCCACACCCGCATCCTGCTGACCGAGGTGCTGCCCAACGTCGTCCCGGTGATCGTCATCGCGATGTCGACGACCGTCGGCTGGATGATCCTCGAGACCGCCGGCCTCTCCTTCCTCGGGCTCGGCAGCCAGCCGCCGCAGGCCGATCTCGGCTCGATGCTGGGCGAGGCGCGCGGCGCGCTGATCACCGCGCCGCACACCTCGATCGTGCCCGGCGTGATGATCCTGCTGATCGTGATGTCGATAAACCTCCTCGGCGACGGGGTGCGCGACGCGCTCGACCCGCGCCTGCGCTCGGGCGCGCTCGCCCGCCCCATGGCCGCGACCCTCGTCGACCGGCGCGAGCCGCCGCCGGCAACACCGGACGACAAGAGCCTCCTCCGCATCGACGGGCTCAGGACCGAGTTCCGCATGGGCCGCCGCACCGCCGTGGCGGTGGGCGGCGTCGACCTGGCCCTGGCCCCCGGGGAATGCGTCGGGCTGATCGGCGAGTCGGGGTGCGGCAAGTCGGTCGCGGCGCTGTCGGTGATGGGTCTCGTCGCCTCGCCGCCGGGGGTGATCGCCGGCGGGGCGGTCCGGCTCGACGGCGAGGATCTGGTCGGGGCGCCCTACCGGCGCCTCCGCGCCCTACGCGGCAACCGGGTGGCCTACATCTTCCAGGACCCGCTCTCGACGCTGCATCCGCTCTACACCGTCGGCGACCAGCTCGCCGAGGCGATCCGCGTCCATCACCCCGTGTCGCGCGGCGAGGCGCATGCCCGGGCGGTGAAGCTGCTGGAGGACGTGCGCATCCCCAATCCCGCGAGCCGCGCCGGCGCCTTTCCGCACGAGCTCTCGGGCGGCATGCGTCAGCGCGTCGGCATCGCCATGGCGCTCGCCAACGATCCCGACATCATCATCGCCGACGAGCCCACCACCGCGCTCGACGTCACGGTGCAGGCGCAGGTGCTGAAGCTCCTCGCCGACCTGGGGCGCTCGCGCGGCCTCGCCATCCTGTTCATCACCCACGATTTCGGCGTGGTCGCCCAGCTCTGCGACCGGGTGGCGGTGATGTATGCCGGCCGCATCGTCGAGGAGGGACCGACCGCGGCGGTGCTCACCGCCCCCGCCCACCCCTACACCGCGCGGCTCATCGCCTGCGTGCCGGAGCTCGGCGGCGGAAGGCGGCGCCTCGAGGCGATCCCCGGCCTGCCCCCGGCGGCGGACGACCTGCCCGACGGCTGCGCCTTCGCGCCGCGCTGCGCCAAGGTGCGGCCCGACTGCCGCGAAGGCGACGTCGCCCTCGAAGGCACGGCCCGCAAGGTCCGCTGCCTCTACCCCGAACCCGCCGAAAGGGCAGCCGAATGACGCTGGCGCTGCGCACCGAAGGCCTCGCCTGCCGCTTCCCGATCGGCAAGCGGCTGATCGGGCCGCCGCGGGCGGTGCTGCACGCCGTCCATCCCACCGACCTCGCGGTCGAGACCGGCGAGACGCTCGGGATCGTCGGCGAATCCGGCTGCGGCAAGTCCACGCTCGCCCGGATGCTGGTGGGCCTGCAGCCGCCGACCGAAGGCATCGTCGAGATCGAGGGCGAGCGGCTCGGCCGCGCCGATCCCGCCACCTTCGGCCGCCGCATCCAGTACGTCTTCCAGGACCCGGTCTCGAGCCTCAATCCCCGCAAGACCATCCGCCAGATCCTCGAGGTGCCGCTGATCCGCCTGCACGGCATGGGCCGGGCGGCCCGCGCGCGGCGCATCGCCGAGATCTTCGACGCCGTGAACCTGCGGCCCGAATTCCTCGACCGCTACCCGCACGAATTCTCCGGCGGGCAGGCGCAGCGGATCGGCATCGCCCGGGCGCTGGCAGCGAACGCGCGCATCCTCATCCTCGACGAGCCGGTCTCGGCCCTCGACGTCTCGGTGCAGGCGCAGGTCCTGAACCTGCTCGCCGACCTGAAGGCCGAGTTCGGGCTGACCTATCTCTTCATCTCGCACGACCTCGCGGTGGTCGAGGCGGTGAGCGACCGGATCGCGGTGCTCTACTTCGGGGCGGTGGTGGAGCAGGGGCCGGCCGACCGCGTCTTCTCGGCCCCGCGCCACCCCTACACGCAGCTCCTCGCCGAGAGCGCGCCGAAGGTCGGCCGGGCGCTCGGGGGCGGCACCTCGGGCGAGCTGCCCGACCCGCTCAGCCCGCCGCCGGGCTGCGCCTTCGCCTCGCGCTGTCCCCGTGCCTCGGACCGTTGCCGCCGCGAGATGCCTCTGCTGCGCGTCATCGATGGAGAGCAGCTTGCCGCCTGCCATCACCCGCTCTGAGCCGCGCCCGGGGCCGCGGCTGTCGCGCCCGCGCCAGGCTGCCGAGGCGATCAAGCAGTGGGTGATGGAGGAGGGCTGGCGGCCGGGCCATCGCCTGCCCACGGAAGCCGCCCTGATGGCCCGGTTCGGCATGGCCAAGAGCACCATCCGCGAGTCGATCCGCCTGCTCGAGGCCGAGGGCCTGGTGATCTCGCGCACCGGCCCCGGCGGCGGCGTCTTCGTCCACCGCGTCTCCGAGGCGCGGGCGGCGGCGCTGCTGTCGAACCACTTCTACTTCGAGGATCTCTCGATCGACGACATCTACCAGATCCGCCGGGCGCTGGAGCCCGAGCTGGCGGCGAGCCTCGCAGGGCGGCTGAGCGAGGCGCAGCTGTCGATGCTGGAGGCCGCCATCGACGACAGCGCCCCGCCGGCGGCCGAGGCCGGTGACGAGGCGGCCCGCCACGCCGCGTCGCTGCGTTTCCACGCGGCCCTTGCGGGCCTGTCGGACAACCCGCTTCTGCGCTTCGTCATACGCTTTCTTGCCGAGATGCTGAGCGAGGTTACCGTGAGCCGCGGCCTGCACAGCGCGACGGACCCGGCGCTGTGGGAGACCGGGCTCGCCTACCAGACCCGGGTGGTCGCCGCCCTGCGCGCGGGCGAGACGGAGAAGGCCCGCGCCGCGATGTCGAAGCACATGACGACTGCGCACCGGCTGATGCGCGCGCGCGAGGCGACGGTGCGGCGGCGCATGTTGCGCGACTCCGGCCATTGAACCGGTGTAGCGCCTGGAGGCCGCAAGGCGGCGCGCCGCCGACGGTCGAGACGAACTAGCTCGACGGCAGGCGCGACTTCGGCGGCGGGAACCCCTTGCGCATGCCGCGCGCGGCGCGCGCCTTGCTGCTCTTGACGAGTTGCCCGACGCCGGTGTGGGATCGACAGGCAAGGCACACAATCAGCGTGTTTTTCCGTCGCCCCCACAACATGTAGGGCCGGCAGACCGGAGGGAGAAGCCTCGATTGGGTTATCGAGTATCCAT
Organism: Paracoccaceae bacterium; assembly: GCA_007119835.1. Classification (GTDB taxonomy): domain Bacteria; phylum Pseudomonadota; class Alphaproteobacteria; order Rhodobacterales; family Rhodobacteraceae; genus Amaricoccus. The sequence goes on along the minus strand of SKOX01000034.1, from coordinate 46 downwards.
AAAGCGGATGACGCACTCGGCTCCTGTCGCCAAAAACCGCATCTCG
>SKOX01000297.1 GCA_007119835.1 Paracoccaceae bacterium | reverse complement strand
TCGACGGCGAGGCCGTGGACATGGGTGCCGGCGAGAAGCTGCGCGAGCGACTGCTCGGCGCGGCTCGGCCCGACGGCCAGGACCGTGGCCGCGGCGAGGCCGGCGAGCGCCGCCGCCGCGGCGAGGAGAGTGCGTCGTTTCATGGAAGTCTCCATTCGTTCAGCCTAGGCGCAAGCCTGGCGGTAGGCCGCTTCCACGCCAACCGCGCTCAAGCGTTCGAATTCCCCGAAAAGGTCTCTGGCGAGCCCTTCGGCGACGCTCCTCATCCGCCGGCCGCTTGCGGCGGAGTGGCAGCGAGGTGGCGATGCCGGATCCCGGTGGCCGGCGATCCGGATCGCGGCGGGATTGTGGAATCGGGCCGAGAAGAGGCTCTGCACGATGGTGCTTTCTGCTGATGCGTGCCCGGACCGTGCGAATGCGCGGCCGGAGGAGCCGCGCGGAAAGCCGCGCGGCGGTTCAGGCAGTCAGCAGGTGGCGGGGCGGCCGGAACTGGCCTTCGGAGGCGCCGGAGACGATCGCGGACGCGGCGAGGCACCAGGCGGTGGCCCGATCGCCCGCGCCGGCGGGCGTGGAGGCGCCGGGCACCAGGGCCGGAACGCAGGCGGGACCGAGGCAGCATTCCGCGTCCTGGTGCGGATGCTGCGCCGCGTGCGGACAGTCGGAGGCGCCGGCGACGGCGGCGGTGGTCGTGTCGCCCGCGAGCGCGCCCGCCGCGTCGTGCGGGGCCACGTGGTGGTGCGCCTGGGCGAAACCGCCGAGCAGGGCCAGCACCAGCACCGCCCCGATACAGGCGCCGAGCCTGCGGAGTATGCGCGCGGTAAGGTGCCGGAGCGGCGCGGTCACGGTGTTCGGGCGTCTCTCTCTCGATCCATGAGGCATTATCTATGCATGCCGGCAGCCCGCGCCGACCCTGATCTGGGTCAAAAAGTCGCGAAAGCCGGCGGCCGCGGTGTTTCCGGCGGACTTCGTCCGATGCCTCGTTCTCGTCACGACCCGGCAAGCGGCGCGCCTTCTGCTCGTCACGGCCGCCTTCATCCGTTGGACGCCATGACATGGATGCCCTCGGCGAGGAGCGAGACCGCGGCGGCGACGCCAGGCGCTATGGCATTGCGCTGGGCCACGTGCAGCGGGACCGAGAAGTGCAGCGGCGGGTCGGGCGCGTGGTCGGGGCGCAGACGCAGATGGACGGTCTGGCCGAGCACGAGCATCTCGTCGATGCGCCCCGGAACCGGGTTCTCGTGCTCGCCGCGGGAGGGCCGGTCGCGGCGGTGCAGGACGACGAAGCCGTCGGGGATCGCCCAGGCGACGCGGGTGCCGGGGGCGAGGCGGGCTTCGGTCTCGAGGGGCAGGCCGGCCCAGTCGAGGCGGGCGTGACCGCGCGGGTCGGTGCCCGCCACGTCCGCGTCGAAGATGTTGCGCACGCCGATCAGCCGGGCGACTTCCGGGGTGGCGGGGCGGGTCATCACCTCGACGGGCGGGCCGTCCTGCAGCGTGCGGCCGTGATGGAGGACGATCAGCCGGTCGGCGAGGTGGGCGGCCTCGTCCATGTCGTGGGTGACGAGGACGACGGGCATCGCGAGGACCCGGCGGAGCTCGGCGATCTCGCGGTAGAGCCGCTCGCGGGTGGCGCGATCGACGGCGGAGAAGGGCTCGTCGAGGAGGAGCGCGCGGGGCTCGCGCGCCAGCGCCCTGGCGACGGCGACGCGCTGCTGCTGGCCGCCGGAGAGCGCCGCGGGGCGGCGGTCCTCGAGGCCGGAGAGGTTGACGAGGTCGAGGAGGGCGCGCGCCTTCCCGGCGCGATCGGGGCCGGGCAGGTGGCCGAGGGCCGCGGCGACATTGCCGAGCGCGGTCATGTGCGGGAAAAGGGCGTAGGACTGGAAGACCATGCCGACGCGGCGGGCGTGGGTCGGAAGGCAGATGCCCGCGCCGGTGTCGAGCCAGGTCTCGCCGTCGACCTCGACCCGCCCTTCGGTGGGGCGGCAGAGACCGGCGATGGCGCGCAGGATCGTGGACTTGCCCGAGCCCGAAGGGCCGACGAGGGCGGCGATCTCGCCAGGCGCCACGTCGAGGCGGGCTTCGAGCGGGATGGGAGCGGCGGCCCGAAGGGTGACGGTCAGGGTCATCGGCCGGCGGCCGGTTGCCAAGCGCGATTCCGAGCAACCGGGCGGTTGCGGGTCGCGCTCCCGGAGCAGGCCGGCGCCGCTCATCCGAGCCTCCGCCCGACGCGCCGCGACATTGCGAAGGAGAGCGCGATGGTCAGGATCGAGATCGAGAAGAGGACCAGCGACATCTGCGCGGCGGCGGCGTTGTCGAAGGCCTGCACCCGGTCGTAGATCGCGATGGCGATGGTCTTGGTCTCGCCCGGGATCGAGCCACCGACCATGAGCACGACGCCGAATTCGCCGAGCGTGTGGGCGAAGGAGAGGACCATCGCGGTCAGCAGCCCCGGCCAGGCGAGGGGCAACTCGACCTTGAAAAGCGCTTTCCAGGGGCTCATGCCGCAGCAGGCGGCAGCCTCGCGCACCTCCGCCGGGATCGCCTCGAAGCCGCGCTGGGCCGGCTGGATCGCGAAGGGGATGTTGACGATGACCGAGGCGACCAGCAGGCCCTGGAAGCTGAACACCAGCGGGCCGCCGAAGACCGCCTGCCACGCCTCGCCGATCGGCGAGTTCCGCCCGAAGGAGACGAGGAGGTAGAAGCCGAGCACCGTCGGCGGCAGGACGAGCGGCAGGGCGACCAGCGCCTCGACGACGCCCTTGCCGCGGAAGTCGCGGTAGGCGAGGAAGCGGCCAACGATTATCGCGAGCGGCAGCAGCACCACCACCGTCCAGAAGCCGAGGCGCAGCGAGAGAAAGAGCGCCGTCCAGTCCATCGATGCGCCTCGCTCCGCCAGCCCCGCCGCCCTCTCGCCCAAGCCTCGCCGGGATCGGCCTCAGCTGCCGTGGTCCCGCATCTCCTCGCCCGGCAGAAGGAAGCCGTAGCGCCGCATGATCTCGCGCGCGGGCTCGCCGCTCATGTAGGCGAAGAACGCCTCGGCCGCGGGGCTGGCACCGTCGATGAGCACCATGCGCTGGAGGAGCGGCGCGTGGAAGTCCTCAGGGATGAGCACGTGCTCGCCGAGCGCGTCGAGTGCCGGCGCGCGGGCGAGCGACAGCGCGATGATCCCGCCCTCGGTCGAGCCCGAGAGCGCGAACTGCGCCGCCTGGCTGACATTCTCGCCGAGCACCAGCCGCGGCCGGATCTCGTCCCAGAGGCCGGCGCGGCGCAGCGCCTCCTCGGCGCGCATGCCATAAGGCGCATGCTCGGGATTGGCGATGGCAAAGCGGGTGAGCCGGCCGTCCTCGAGCGCCACGCCGAGATCCCCGAGCGTGGCGTCGGGCGCGAGCGGCGAGCCTTCGGGCAGCATCAGGACGATCCGGCCGAGGGCGTAGAGCATGCCCTCGTCCGCAGTGTAGCCGTCGCGGTGCAGGTCGAAGATGAACTGCTCGTCAGCGGCCATGAAGATCTCGAAGGGCGCCCCCTCGCGGATCTGGCGCGCGAAGTTGCCGGTCGAGCCGAAGGCGAGCCGGACGCTCTGGCCGGTCTCCTCGGTGAAGGCACGGGCGATCTCCTCGACGGCGAATTGCAGGTCGGAGGCTGCGGCGACGATCGGGGCCCTGTCCGCGGCGGCGGGGGCGGCGAGCCCGAGGGCGAGCGCGGCTGCGAGGAGGTGGCGGCGGCTCGGCATGGCAGCGCTCCCGGTCGATCTGGTCGGGTCGATCTGTCCGGCCGAACATAACGGCGCCGCCCGCCGTCGCAAGCGCTATATCTCCTCGGGTATCTCCCGCGCCATCCGGCGCAGCGCGGCGAGCTCCCCGGAAGCCGCCTGCGCCGCCTTGGCCTGCAGGCTCCGATAGTGGCCGAGCACCGCCTCGCCGGCGTCGGTGAGCGTCGCGCCGCCGAAACGCGCGCCGCCTCGGGAGGTCTCGACGAGCGGCGCGGCGAAGCCCGCGTTCATCGTCTCGACGAGCAGCCAGGCGCGCTTGTAGCTCATGCCCATGCGCCGGCCGGCAGCCGCGATCGAGCCGGTCTCCCGGATACCGTCGAGCAGATCCGCCTTGCCCGGACCGATCATCACGCCGCCGCCGAGGATCACCCGGATGCGCAGCTCGGGGGGCAGCGGCGGTCTGGTCGAGGCGGTTCTGGCCATGGCCGCGAGCCTTCTCCCGGAGCCCGGCATTTGGCAAGTGCCGACGCTGCGCCCACTTCCCGCTTCAGACGGTCGGATCTACGCCACTGGCTGCATGACCTGCCGGAAGACCCGCCATAGAGGGAACTTTCCCTTGTCGCGGGCGTAGCGCGATGCTGGAAGGCGCACGTGGGCCGTGCGCCCGATGCACCGCTGTCGAGGCGCCTCCTTCGGCCTGCTCTCGATGGTCAGATGGCGGGCACCGAGGCACATCGTTTGAGGGCGGCGCTGACGCGCCGCGGGCAGAGCAAGAGGAGGTGCGGATGGCGAGCCAGCCGGAACCGCATGTCGATGAGCGCCCGGAGGGGCTGCGCGAATGGCGGGAAACCGCGGGTGCCTGGCGCGCGCGCGGCTCCCACGGACCGGGCGAGAGGCAGACGCGCGACCGCGCGGCGCCGCTCGGGGCCAGTGCAACGGCCGACGACCTTCCGCGGCGGAGCGCGTCCGAATGAGCATCCTGGGCGTCCTTCTGGCGTTGGCCTTCCTGATGGTGCTGGCCTACCGCGGCATCTCGGTCCTCGTGGTCGCACCGCTGGCCGCGGTCGTGGCGGTCCTCTCGGCGGTCGACGTGCCGCTTCTGGCCTCCTACACCGAAGTGTTCATGGCCGGGGCCGGCGACTTCGTCGTCACCTTCTTCCCGCTCTTCCTGCTCGGCGCCATCTTCGGCAAGCTGATGGACGACAGCGGCTTCGCGAGCGCGATCGCGCAGTGGGCGGTGCGAACGCTGGGGCGCGAGCGCTCGATCCTCGCCGTCGTGCTGTCCTGCGCGGTGCTGACATATGGCGGCGTCTCGCTGTTCGTCGTCGCCTTCGCGGTCTACCCGGTGGCCGCTTCGCTGTTCCGCGCCGCGGACGTGCCCAAGCGGCTGATGCCGGCGGCGATCGCGCTCGGCGCGTTCACCTTCACCATGACGGCACTCCCGGGCACGCCGGCGATCCAGAACGCGATCCCGATGCCGTTCTTCGGGACAACGCCGTTCGCAGCGCCCGGGCTCGGGATCATCGCCGCCGCGGTCATGCTGGCGTTCGGCCTGTTCTGGCTCGGCTTCAGGGCGCGGGCGGCCGCGCGCCGCGGCGAGGGCTACGGCGTGGTCGAGGCCGACGCGCTCCGGCCGCGCGCCGACCGCGACCAGCGCGAACATGCGCAGGTCGAGGTCTTCGACGTGCGCGAGCTGGAGGCGGACGCCGAGGTCGCGCCTGAAGACGCGGCGCGGCCGCCGGAACCCGACCTTCCGCCGGTGGCGATCGCGGCCTTGCCGGTGGTCCTGGTCGTGGTGCTCAACTACGTCTTCGTCACCTTCGTCATCCCGGCGATGGACGTCGAGTATCTCGCAGCCCCGCCCTATGGTCCGACGACGCTGCAGTCGGTGCAGGGCGTCTGGGCGATCATCTCCGCGCTGACCATCACGATTGTCGTGACCGTGGCCTTGGCCTGGTCGCGGCTGCGCAGCCTGAAGCGCAGCGTCGACGACGGCGCGAACGCCTCGGTGCTGCCGATCTTCAACACGGCGAGCCTGGTTGGCTTCGGCGCCGTGGTGGCGTCGCTGCCGGCGTTCGACCTCATCCGGCACGGCGTCACCGGCGTGGCCGAGGGCAATCCGCTGGTGTCGCTGGCAGTGGCCGTGGGGACACTGGCCGGGATCACGGGCTCGGCCTCGGGCGGCATGACGATCGCCCTGCAGAACCTCGGCGACGTCTACCTCGAGATGGCCCAGGCCGCCAATATCGACCCCGCGCTGCTGCATCGGGTCACGACGGTCGCCACCGGCGGCCTCGACAGCCTGCCCCACAACGGCGCGGTCATCACCCTCCTGGGTATCTGCGGCCTGACGCACCGCCAGTCCTACGGCGACCTGTTCATGGTCGCGGTGGTCGGGCCGCTGCTGGCGCTGGTGGTGCTGATCGCTCTGGGGACGGCCTTCGGCACGTTCTGATGCCGGCGGACGCGTGCCGTCGTCGTGATGTCCACACTTGGACACGCGGCAGGTGCCTGACCTGAACCGGCAAAGTGTCAGCGCCGGCGCGCGTCAACCAATCGACCGATGCGCCTCGCCGGCCGGGCGGCGGCTGCGCTGGCAGCGTCGGCCGCGGCAAGCCGTGGCGTCAGGCGTCCTGCGCAGCGCGGGCGCGGAGGCCGCGCAGGACCGATGGGACCTCGGCGAGGGCGGGCTCGGCCTTCCGGGGGACGTGCGGTTCGGCGGGCACCTCGAGGAGGTGGCTGCGCCGCATCTCTGCGACGAAGAGCCGGACGCAGCCGCCGCAATCGGGCGCCTTGCCGAGCGCGCGGTAAACCTTGCCGGGCGTGATCAGCGTTTGAGGATCGGAGGCGCGCATCCAGGCGATCGCGGCGTGGATGTCACGATCCGAGATTCGCATGCAGGAACAGACGATCATGTCCGACCTCCAGCCTGGGCGGGGACGCGCCGGATTCGGGCCACCCGCGGGTCACGCAAAGAATATGACCAATTCAGTCGGGAATTACAACTGCCAGCCGGCGCGCTCCCGATCGCCTCGCGCCGGTGGACCGCCGCTCGGCCCCGCCTCCGCAACCCCGCCGGGCGCCGGAGGCGAGGACGAGCGCCATTGTCAGGCCACCGCGCGCGACAAGGCGCAGTGCGACCAGAGGCTGCTCAGCGCGCGCACGAGGTGGTCGAGATCGGCGTCGGTGTGCAGCGGCGACGGCGTCAAACGCAGCCGCTCGCTGCCCTTCGGGACCGTCGGATAGTTGATCGGCTGCACGTAGATGCCGTGGTCGTCGAGCAGGATGTCGGAGAGCATCTTGCACTTCACGGGGTCGCCCACCATCACCGGCACGATGTGGCTCGGGTTCCACAGGTGCGGGATGCCGACCTGGTCGAGCCGGGCGCGGAGCTTGGCGACCATCTCGCGCTGGCGGCGGCGCTCGGCGTCGGAGCGCTTGAGATGCCGGATCGAGGCGAGCGCGCCGGCGGCCACGGCGGGCGGCAGGGCGGTGGTGAAGATGAACCCGCTGGAGAACGAGCGGATGAAGTCGCAGAGCGCGGCCGAGCCGGTGATGAAGCCGCCGACGACGCCGAACGCCTTGCCGAGCGTGCCCTCGATCAGCGTCACGCGGTCCATGAGGCCGCGCTCCTCGGCGACGCCGCCGCCGCGGGGCCCGTAGAGGCCGACGGCGTGGACCTCGTCGAGATAGGTCATGGCACCGTGCTTCTCGGCGACGTCGAGGATCTCCTCCATCGGGCAGATGTCGCCGTCCATGGAGTAGACGCTCTCGAAGGCGACGATTTTCGGCCGGCCGGGCTCGATGCGGGAGAGCTTGTCGTCGAGGTCGCGCACGTCGTTGTGGCGCCAGATCACCTTCTCGCATCGCGCGTGGCGGATGCCCTCGATCATGCTCGCGTGATTGAGCGCGTCCGAAAGGATCACCGCGTTCGGGAGCCGCGCGCCGAGCGTGCCGAGCGAAGCCCAGTTCGAGACGTAGCCGCTCGTGAACAGGAGGGCCGCTTCCTTGCCGTGGAGGTCGGCGAGCTCGCGCTCGAGCAGGACGTGGTAGTGGTTGGTGCCGGAAATGTTACGCGTCCCGCCGGCGCCCGCGCCGCAGCGGTCGAGCGCCTCGTGCATCGCCGCGAGCACCTCCGGGTTCTGCCCCATCCCGAGATAGTCGTTGGAGCACCAGACCGTGACGTCCGACGGGCCGTCGCCGCAATGCCGGCGCGCGCGGGGAAAGTTGCCCCGGTAGCGTTCGAGTTCGGCGAAGACGCGGTAGTTGCCCTCTCGGCGCAGCGCGTCGAGCTGGGAGCTGAAGAGGGCATCGTAGTCCATGGTCGTTTCCTCAGGTCTGGCGGCGCGCGTTGGCGCTGGCTGGAGCCCGGCCTTCACCGGATTTATGGGATGGGAGCGCCCACGTCCACAGGGCTGCGTCACGAAGAGGCAGGACCATCAGCCAATGCTCGAGGAGGGCAAGGGCGGTGAGGGTTGCGAGGATGGCGAAGCCGATCTCGGCGCCCGAGCCCGCGGGCGCGTCGATCAGCCGCTCGACCCAGCAGGCGGTGGCGAAGGTCAGCAGCGAGACCGAGACCGGGAAGAACGGGTTCATCGGCGCCTTGCGGAAGTGGGTCGAGAGGTGGCGGACCGGCTCGGGCAGGAAGTGGTCGTTGATGTTGGGCACGCCGAGATAGACGTTCAGCTTCGCGGTGATGCGCGCGAAGAACAGGACCGCGAAGGTCCAGAGCGCGATCTGGTTCTCCGCCCCGCGGGAGACGAGCAGGAGGAGGGCGAGGCAGGCGACGAGCGCCATCTCGGAATAGGCGATGGTGCCCCAGGCGCGCAGGAAGCGTTCCCCGGGCGGCACGCCGGGCGGGCAGGGCTTCGGGAGCGGGCCGGTGATGACGCCGGCGAGGAAGGCGAGCTCGAACCAGCCCCAGATCGCCAGCGCCGAGAGGAAGGCGAGGTAGACGCCCGCGACGGTCGGGTCGGCGAGGCTCGCGTGAACGCCCCAGCCGCCGAGGAAGAGCAGCGGGAGCGCGAGGACGACGGCGTTGAGGTAGGCCTGCCGCCCGCCGCGCTCCGCCCGGCTCACGAGAAACAGGATCGCCCCGGTGGAGAACCACCAGGTGAAGAGGACGAACAGCCCTGCGATCCAGATCGAGCCCATGTCAGTAGGCGGGCTCGAGGCGGCTCGAGGCCGGCAGCTCGTGGGTCTTGACCGGGATGAGGTAGAGCCGCGCGAAGCAGAGCGCGGCGCGGGCGCCGTGCCATCCGGTGCGCAGCCGGCCGCCGATCCCCCCTGCCCGCTTGGCTCCGTCGAGGTCGGCGAAGATCGCCTTCATCCTCTCGAGGCCACGCTGCCAGCGCGGGTCGTCGATGTCGATCTCGAGCGGGAAGACCTGGCGGGAGATCTCGGAGGTCTTGCGGAACACCTCGTGGTCGTATTCGTCGATGTTGACCCCGAGCGCCTCGTGGAAGGCCGGGCGGGCGTGGTCGCGGACGTACATCGTGGCGAAGACCGCGACGAGGAAGAAGCGGATCCAGAGCTTGTTGAGGCCCGTGAGCGTATGCGGGTTCGCCCGCATAAGCAGCGCGAAGGCTTCGCCGTGGCGGAACTCGTCGTTGCACCACTCCTTGAACCACTTGAAGATCGGGTGGAAGCGAAGCTCGGGGTTGGCCTCGAGGTGGCGGTAGATGGTGATGTAGCGGGCGTAGCCGATCTTCTCGGAGAGGTAGGTCGCGTAGTAGATGAACTTCGGCTTGAAGTAGGTGTACTTCTTCTCCTTGGTCAGGAAGCCGAGGTTGACGCCGACCCCCGCCTCGCGCAGCGCGTCGTTGATGAAGCCGGCGTGACGGGCCTCGTCGCGGGACATCAGCGCGAAGAGCTCGCAGATCTCCTTGTTCTTGCCGCGGCGCTTCATCTCCTTGTAGAGGACGCAGCCCGAGAACTCGGCGGTGAGCGAGGAGACGAGGAAGTCGGTGAACTCCTTCTTGAGCTCGGGCTCCATGCCCTCCCAGTCGATCGCGTCCCAGTCGGCGTTCTTCTTGAAGTGGCCCTTGTTGGGGTCCGCGCGCATCTCTGCGATCAGTGCGTCCCATTCTTCGCGGACGGGCTCGACGTTCAGCCGGTCCATCTCCTCGAAGTCGGTGGTGTAGAAGCGCGGCGCGAGCAGCGTCGTCTCGAGCGCCATCTCGGTGGTCTCGTTGGCCTTCTCGCCGCGGTGGTCGCGGATTTCGGTCATCGCGTTCACAGCCGGACCTCCTCGCTGAAGGAGAACTCGCAGAGCTCCATGAATTCCAGATCGCCGGTCAGGCGCGTCCAGGCCCGCTCGATGCGGGAGGCGCGGGTGATCGTGGCGGTGCGCTTCTCGGTCACGACCTCGCCGTAGGCGGCCATGACCGGCGTGCCGTGGACGAGAACCTCGTCGCCGGGATGGACGACGGCGCCGTTCTCGAAGCGGACGTGGGCATGAAGCGATTCGAAGCGGTGGCTGACCTCGACGGTGCAGGGCACCTCTTCTCGGGATCTTGTGAACAGGCCTGGCATGGGTGCGTCCTCTGTGGTCGTCTCTTGTTTCAGTCTCTTTTTTTGTTGCCCCGCGCCTTCAGTCGAGAAGGGCGAGGAAAGCGTCGCGGTTGGTGTCCCCGAAGCCCATGAGCTCCACCCGCCAGCCGGTGAACGGGTCGCGCAGACCCAGACGCCCGTCGGCGAACCGGACGATGCGGACCGGGGGATTCCCCTGGATCTGCGCGAGCATCCGCTCGCGGACCAGGGCCCGGTGCACGCCCGAGATGAAGCCCGCCTCGGCGGGACCGAGATCGGCGATGAGCGCCCCATGCTCGTCGTAGATCTGGGCGCTGGCATCGGGGTGGGCCATGATCTGGATCATGCGCTCGTCGACGATCGCGGTCACCGCGTCGGGCGGCATGGCGCGGGGCTCCATGCCGGTCAGCCGCGCCAAGGTGACGAGCGCGAGGCTGGCGAGCACCATGATGAGCATGCCGTAGAGAAGGCCCTTCGGCAGGCGCTCCCTGGGTCGGGTCTGGGTCTGGATGTGGGCCATGGCTGACTACTCCGCGGCGATGGCGGCGGGCTCGCGGGAAGGACGCGCCTCCCCCTCGGGGTCGGCGAGGGCGCCGGGTCCCTCCACCTCGGCGATCCGGGCCCGCGCGGCGGCACCGAGGATGGAGGCGACCGCTTCGGCGTCCCTGATGCAGCGGAGCGCCGGCTGCGGCTTGTTCACCGACCACGGCCGCACGTGCGGCCAGAGCATGAAGAGGGTGAGCTTCTCCGGATCCTTCATCTCGAGCGCGATGGTGCCGAGGCCGTGCCGGTCCTTCTTGAGGCTCGCCGAGGCGATCCACTGGTGCGGGATGTTGACGGTCGCGGTCAGCGCCGCGCCGATCTGCATCATCACGCGCCGGTTGGTGATCGTGTAGGTCGTAGCCCGTGCCATGGCCCAGGCCATGGCGGTGAGGATGGCGACCGCCGCCGCGCCGATCCCGAGGAACCAGAGCGCGATGACCAGCCCCTCGCCGCCGCGTCCCTCGAGCGCGAAGGCCGCGCCGCGCCACACCGCCAGGAAGAGGAAGTACCCCGCGACCCAGTGGACCTTGCAGGCGCTCCTGGCGAGCGCCCAGGTCTGGGGCGCGCCCTGCCACAGGACGCGCTCGCCCTCGGGCGGCTTTCCCGGCAGGCCGCGGATCGGCGCAAGGTCAAGGGCGTCTTTCGGCATGGCTCGTTCCCCCTTTCGCGCTCAGGCTTCCGCGCCTTCGAGCTGCGGCAGCGTGCGGCTCTTCGCGGCGTAGAGCGTGCCGCCGGCGTAGTAAGCGCAGATCTTGTCCTCCTCGAGCTTGGTCACCTGGGTGTCGGAGGCTGTGGTCGGCACGCCGGGGAAATGCTCGGCGTAGATCGAGCGCACGACGACGCCCTTCCAGGTGATCCGGGCGAGCGGGATCGGCACGAGCCGCTTGCCGGCCGGCCCGAGGTCGACCTCGAGGTAGCGCACCAGCATCTCGGGCTTGTCGAGCCACATGTCGGAAATGGTGCCGACGACCTCGCCGTCGCCGGCGATCACCGGCATGCCGCGCGGGTCCTTGCCGGCATGGTGGTAGTAGTCCGGCAGCTTGCTCATCGGCTGGATCTTCGGCTCGTTGTGGCCGTCGTATTCCGGCTCGTCGCGGCGGAGCGCGTAGGCCGCGGGGCCGATGCCGTCCTTCATCGGGTCGCCGGTCGGCTGCCACGGGAAGCCGCCGCCCTTGCCGACCTGCTCCATGGCGAATTCGCGCGTCTCGCGGTCGTCGGGGCGGCCGATCACCACCTCGCCGCGGCGGTTGGGGAGGATGAAGGTCTTGGGCTTCCTGAGCGGGATGTTCGAGCCCTGGAGCGTGCCGTCCTCGTTCTCGAGCGGATAGCCCTCGAGCTGGTTCTCCCGCTGGAGATAGATGACGAGACCGACGAAGAAGGCGAAGAAGGCGTAGAGAGCGATCAGGGCGATGTCGACGTTTGCGAAGAATATGGCGGTCATGGTTGCCTCCGGTGTCAGGTCGGGAATTCGCTGAGGCCGAAGCGGGCCTCCGCAGCGGGTGCCCTGCGGGTGCCGACCTGGACCAGCGGGCCGATGAGGACGATCGCGACGGCGAGCAGCGCGATCTCGACGTGGTAGACGAAGGAGTAGCCGACGAAGGGCGTCATCATGCCCTCGCCGAAGGTGCCGGCCTGGGCGTAGTGGTCGACGATGTCGCGCAGCGCGCCGCCGGCGAAGATCGCGACGCCGGTCGCGGTGGCCTGCGCCGCGCCCCAGGCGCCGAGGGCGAGGCCTGAGTCGACGCGGCCGGTCCGCGGCAGGCGCACCACCGCGGTGAGCATCGCCACCGCGAAGAGGCCGGAGCCGAAGCCGATGAGTGCCGCACCGGCGTAGAAGAGTACGACCGACTGCATCGGGCCTGCGAAGATCACCGCCGCGAAGGCGGCGATGCCGAAGAGCAGGCCGTGGGCGGCGATGCGGAACGCGCAGGTCCCGGCCCCGAGGCGGCGCGCGGCGAGGCCGAAGCCGATAAGCGCGCCGATCGCCCAGACGGCGGTGAGCTTGGTCGTGGCGCCGACGGAGAGGCCGAGGATCTCGCCGCCGTAGGGCTCCAGCAGCACGTCCTGCATCGCGAAGGCCGCCGTGCCCACCGCGATCACGAGGATCATGCGGAAGACGCGCGGCTGCTCGAGAAGCTCGAGCAGGGCGTCGCGGAAGCGGCCGCGGGGTGCCGCGCGCTCCTCGCGGGTCATCGGGTTCATCCGCTCCTGCTTCCAGAGCGCGACGAGGTTGAGGCCGAGGGTGATGACCGCGCAGGACTGCAGGACCTGGATCAGGCGGATGTAGGAGAAGTCGCGCAGGAAGAGGCCGAGGATCACGGCCGAGAGCGCCATGCCGACGAGGAACATGACGTAGAGGAGCGCGACGACCCGGTGGCGCTTCTCGGGCTCGGCCTGGTCGGCGGCGAGGGCGAGGCCGGCGGTCTGGGTCATGTGCAGGCCGAGGCCGGTCATCACGAAGGCGGCGGCGGCCAGCGCCTCGCCGGCCCACCACGGCCCGTGCACCTGCTCGCCGGTGAGCAGGATGAGCGCGAACGGCATGAAGGCGAGGCCGCCGAACTGGTAGAGCGAGCCGAACCAGATGTAGGGCACGCGCTTCCAGCCGATCGCCGAGCGGTAGGTGTCGGAGCGGAAGCCCATGAAGGCGCGGAAGGGCGCGACGAGGACCGGCAGCGCCACCATCGCCGCCACCAGCATGGCCGGGACGGAGAGCTCGACGATCATCACGCGGTTGAGCGTGCCGAGGAGCAGCACCGTCGCCATGCCGACGGAGATCTGGAAGAGCGAAAGGCGCAGGAGCCGGCCGAGCGGCAGGCCGGCGGAGGCGCCGTCGGCGAAGGGAAGGAGGCCGGGGCCGAACTGCTTGAGGACCTTGACGGCGGCCTTCATGGCGCGAGTTCCAGGGCTTCGGAGATGTAGAAGCCCGAGGCGACGCGCTCGACGGGCGCGAGCGGGCGCGCGGTCAGAGGCGCGAGCGCCCGGGCGAGGCGCGGCCGGGTGGTGGGCACGATGGCCGGCGAGCGGTCGGAGCGCGGGAAGGCCTTGCCTACGACGTGCATCGCCGAGAGCAGCGGCGTCGCGGGCGCGATGGTGAAGACGATCGGGCCGGCGGTGCGCTCCGCGAGGCGGGCGAGCGCGGACGCGATGTCGGCGCAGCGGTAGTGGATGAGGCTGTCCATCGCGACGGCGAAGTCGAAGCGGCCGTGGCCCGGGTCGAGCATGTCGCCGGCGACGAAGCGGACGCGGGCGGCGACCTCGGCGGGGATGCGCTCGCGGGCGACGGTGAGGAGCGAGGGCGCGATGTCGACGGCCACGACCTCGGCGCCGCGGCGGGCGGCCTCGAGGGCGAGGGC
>SKOX01000283.1 GCA_007119835.1 Paracoccaceae bacterium | reverse complement strand
TCGAAGAGCAGCCGGATCGCCTGGCCGAGCGGCCCCGTGGTGCGCGCCACCGCCGCCATGGCGTTGGCCACTGCCTCGAGCGCCGGCGCCGCGGCGACCGCCAGCTGGTTCGCGAGCCCGCGCCAGATGAGCCCGAGCCGAGACAGCGCATCGTTGGTGCGCTCGATCTGCCGGGCGTCATGGTCCGACACGGCGACGCCGAAGTCGCGCACGTCCTCGGCCGCCTGGCGCAGCGTGCCTGAGTCGATGCGGCTGAAGACGAGGGCGGCCCGGTCGCCGAAGAGCTTCGAGGCGACCGCCGCCCGCTGCGCCTCCGGTACATAGCGCGCCAGCGCGTCCTGGATCGCCGCGATGCGCTGGTCGAGCGGCAGGCGCCGGAGCTCGTCCGCCGTCAGGTTGAGCCGCTGCAGCGCCTCGACCGCCGGCCCGGTTCCCTGTGCCGCCTGTGCCAGGCGCCGCGTCAGCTGCATGGTCGCCTGCTCGATCTCGCCCATCGAGACGCCGGCGAGGTCGCCGGCGCGCGCGAGGACCTGCACGCTCTCGGTGGTGGTCGCGAGCGAGGCGGCGAGCTTCGCCTGAGCGTCCACGACCTGCAGCCCGGAGCGGATCATCGCCCCGGCCGCGGCAACAAGTGCGCTCGCGGCCGCAGCCACCGCGACCTTGGCCCGGCGGGCGAAGGTGGCGAGGCGGCGGTTCGCCTCCTCCATCTCGCGGCTGAGCCGGCCGAAGCCGCGCTTGCCGGCGTCGCCCACACCTTCCAGTTCGGCCTTGACCTGGCGGCCGCCGGTGGCGGCGAGCCGGACGCTCACGCGCTTCTCAGCCATCCCGCGACACCTCGATCTGCTCGTTGAGCTTGCGGACCATCACCGCCTCGACCGCGGGCAGGAGCTCAGCCGCAGCGGCCCGGTCCGCCCCCACCGCCTCGGCGAGCGCGAGCGCCGCATTCATGTCCCAGCCGAGGATAGCGCCGGGGATCGCCCGCAGCTGCCCGCCGAGGCGAAGGGCGAGGTCCCAGACCTGCCAGCCTTCCTTCGTGAGTGGCCGGTTCAGCCGCCCCGGGCAGTCCGGGCACGACGCCGGACAGGCTTCGCAGTAGCGGTCGCCCCCGCCGAAGTGCCACTCGGCGAGGGCGCGGAGACGTTTTTTTCCTGTTCCAGCACCAGGCCCTTCGCGACGTAGCCGAGCTGGAACGCCTCGAAGATCGGCCAGACCTCGAGGAGCGCCGTCACGCCTTCCGGCGTCACCGGCAGCGGGTTGCCATCGGCATCGCCGACCCCCTCCCACGCGAGCACCGCTCGCCGCGCCACCGCCTGCGCCATCGCAAGCGCCAGCTGGTCCTGGCCGGCGGTCTCGGGCAGCGCCTCGACCGCAGGGTCGGCGCGGGCTGCCATCATCAGGGCCGTCGTCAGCGGCTCGACGTGCAGGCGCACACCGTGGCCGAGGTCGAGCCAGTACGGCTCGCGCGCTAGGTTCAGCCTCAGCATGATCAGTAATCCTCGGTGTCGTTGACGAGCGTGACAGTGCACATGCGGCCGAGCGAGCCGTCGCGGGCGGCCTGCCAGTCGAAGGTCGCCTGCACGCCCTGCGGGCCGGCGATCTCGATCCGCGGCCGCGGCAGGTAGACGGCATGCGCGGTGAGGGTGAGGCTCTCGCCCGAAGGCAACTCGTAGCCGAAGGCGAGCTCACAGGCCTCGCCGTTAATCGCCTGCGTCACCAGCGTCCCGTCGGCGAAGCGCACCTCGATCCGGCCGGTGAGGGCGGCGATCGACGGGTCGGCGCCATCGACGCGGCCGTCGGCGCGGATGGTCTCGATCCGGTCGAGGTTGTTGGCGTAGGTGATCTCGGCCGAGACGATGTTGCCGAGCGGCGCGCCGTTCCGGCTAATCGCGCCGTTGAAGTGGCCGAAGCGCTTCAGCTCGATTGCTGCCGGCGTGCCGGCGCCGCTGGTGGTGCCGACGGCCTCGCCCTGCGCCACCAGCCGGGCTGACGCCGTCAGCAGCCCCGCCCGCTGCATCTGCCAGCTGAGCTGGTCGAGCACGCAGCCGGAATACATGGCGTAGCGCGGCACCTCCGGCATGCCGGTCTCGATGGCGAGGCTCGGCAGGGTCCAGCTGCCGGAGCGGAACTCGTGGGTCCAGGGCCCGCTGCCGGTGGTGATGGGCTCGCCGAACGCGGCCTTCAGCCAGAAGCCGAAGGCGTTCGCGTCGAGCGGCACGACCACGTCACCGTCGGCCGTCACCGCGTCCTTGATCGGCGCGAGCGGGTCGCGGCCGTAGCCCAGCAGCTCCGAGTTCAGCAGCGGCTGCTCCGAGCCGAGGGTCGTGCTCGCGAACGGCATCCGCGTGTAGCCGCCCGCAGGGGGCGTGCCATAGGTCGTCTCGAACGCGAGCGCCATCTGCGCCCGCGCCCCCTGGGCGCGTGCCATGTCGGTCTCCGAGTGAAGAGGATCAGCTGCTACTGCCGGTCAGTCCGGCGAGGATGCGAGTTCGTTCAGGTAACGCGCCCGTGGCGGCGCCACGAAATGGCGTCTTCGAGCCGGTCGTCGCCCCAGAAGACCTCACCGTCGACGTCGAAGGTGGGTGCGCCGAAAACACCACGATCGCGTGCAGCTGCCGTCTCGGCTTCCAGAGCCTGCTCGATCTTCGGCGAACCAGCCAGATCAAGCACCCGCGCGGGCTCCTGCCCTATGCGGCGGAGGCTATCCGAGAGGGTGGGCTCGCTGCCCGCGGGGTGACCGGCTTGGAACCAGAGCCGGTATGTCTCGATGACGTACTCGCGGCCCCAGCCTTCCCGCATCCCGAGCAGAGCCACCTGGTTGGCGAGTGCGAGGTTCGCCAAAGGGTACGGCGCAGGCACGGCGACCGGCAGGCCGTACTTGGCGGCGCGGCGCTCGATGTCGCGCCACATGTAGGCAAGCTTCACCGGCTTCTTCGCGAAGGGGATGTTGTTCTGCTCCACCATGATGGTGCGGACGTTGAACGGGCGCCAGACGAAGGGGACCCCGCTCGAGGCCTCGACCGACGGCAGCCGCATGACCGTGAGGTAGGTGTAGGTGCTGCCGATCGAAAACCAGAAGTCGATCGAGTTCATGGCGCCGGTCCGGATCGATCCCCTCTCCATCGAAGATAGCAGGTGTCGGCAGGGCGGTCATCGACAAGAGCGGGACAGCCGCTTCTTCGCGCGCGTTCACCGTCTGTCCACGCGACGCTTGCCCCTCAGGCTTACTGGCTCCACTCTGCCCAACGGGTGGGGGGTTCGATTTCATGCTGTCACGCATCCGTGCTGCGTTGGAGCGGCGGCGCGCCGCTGTTGTGGAGGCCGAGAAGCTCGTTTGGGTCTTCGGATCCCGCGGCGTCGCCATGGCCCAGGCATACGCGCGCGACATGACGGTCTCGGAGGTGCGCCGCGAGCACTACCGCCAGGTCGCACGCATCGCGGAGCGGCAGCACGAGTTCATGGACGGGCTCGACCTCGCGACGAAGTACGAGGAGGTCAAGCGCTGGCGACGCCGCCGGGGATCGCTGCTGTGAAGGCGCGGCGAACACAGGGCGCCCGTGGGATCTTCACGAACCCGATCGGCTTGGCTCTCTTCGTCGGCCTGCTGGCCTACGGAGCAATGCAGTCTGGGTTCGCGCCGTCCCCCGATTCCTCCGGATCCTCCCTTGCGGGTGGAGGGCCGAGCTTCTCCGGGTACGTCACGCGCATCGTCGATGGCGACACCTTCTGGATCAGCTCGAAGGATACGCGGATCCGAATCTGGGGCCTTGACGCGCCAGAGAGGGACGACCCGGGTGGCCCGGCGGCGACGGCGGCTCTGGCGAGCCTGATCTCCGGCCGGACACTCACCTGCCGCCAGCGTGACATCGATCGCTACGGTCGGATCGTCGGCCAGTGCTTCCTGCCCGATGGGCGGGACATCACAGCCGCGATGATCGCAAGCGGCACGGCGACGGAGTTCTGCCGGTTTTCGCGGAACCACTACCGGACCTGCTGATCGTCCTTAGCTGAGGGGATCGGCCGTGGAGTAATGCAACACGATCGGGATGACGGCAGCCTTCAGACTGGCCGCACCC